>JAISRM010000191.1 GCA_031273645.1 Endomicrobium sp. | reverse complement strand
GAATTTAAAGTAGGCGGAATAACCGGCGAATTTCCGGATTCCGACTCGGCTTCCATAGGACCTGTGGAACTTAAGAGCGAATGGCAGAAATACACTATAGATTTAAAAGATAAAGATTTATCGCACGTAATAGGCGGTTTTTGCTGGGCGGCTTCAAAAGACGATAATCCCAACGGTTTTGTTATTTATCTTGACGACATAATTTACGAATAAACGCGCGCAGTAAGCTGCAGGGTAAATGTTAATCAAAATTATTAAAAAACGCTCCGCAATTAAATGCGGAGCGTTTTTCAATTTTATAGGATGCCTCGCCTTGCGCCGTTTAAAAAAACCGACGCAGTCGGGCGCAGCCGGCGGCTATTTATCTTTCTTCAAACATGACAGCGCCGCGCTTAGCGCAAGTATAAATATTATCACGCCCAAAGACGCAAGAGTGGGAACGTGAACAAAATGCGCCGCAAGCATTTTAAGCCCGACAAAAAATAAAATTACCGCAACGCCGTACTGCAAGTATTTGAATTTTGAGGCAAGATTTGAAAGCAAAAAATATAAAGATCTCAAACCCACTATCGCAAATATGTTTGAAGTGTAAACTATAAAAGTATCTCTTGAAATTGAAAGAACGGCCGGAATGGAATCGACGGCAAAGATAATGTCGCTCATTTCAACTACGGCAACTGCGGCAAGCATGGGAGTAGCGTATAAAACTTTCGAGCCTTTGGCTGAAAAATCTCTGATAAAAAACGCTCCGGTTGAAACGTTGGCGCGAAACGGAAATATTTTTTTCAGTATTTTGTAAGCAACGTTATTTTCCGGATTTATCTCTTCGTCATGCTTTACTATCATCTTTACGGCCGTAAATATCAAAACCGCTCCAAAAACATATATGACCCACGCAAAAGCGTTGATAAGCTGAACGCCGACGAAAACAAACAGAAATCTTAAAATGACGGCGCCAGCTATCCCGTATATCAAAACTTTCGGCTGAAAACGTTTCGGTATGGCAAAATACGAAAAGATCATAAGAAATACGAACATATTATCGACGGAAAGAGAATATTCTACTATGTAGCCGGTAACGTATTCCAAAGCTTTTTGTCCGCCCAAAACCATATAAATCACACCGCCAAAAGACAGAGCTATGCCTACCCATACGCACACCATTACGGCGGCTTCTTTCATGCTTATTTCGCCCTGATGCTTATTTAAAATTACAAGATCCACAAACAGCGAAACAGTTACTACCAGCCAAAACAATATCCACATTATTAAATCAGGAGACATTAGTTTTTCCTTTTTAGAGATTTGGATTTTATATAAAACCGGATCACGCTTTTAGCGAAACTGTCGGCGGCGACGTAAGCGGTACTTTCAGAGACATTTGATAGTCGTTCATGAAAAAACCGCATCCGATGTCCTGATTTATTTCGCCATCTAAGCAAAACCCAAGTTTTTTATAAGCTTCTATTGAACCGGAATTAGCGCGGTTTACCGTAAGATATATTTGCGAAAGATTGCGCGATTTTGCAATTTCTTTTAAAAAAGCCAAAGACTTGCGCGCATATCCTTTTTTGCGGCTTTCTTTTTTTATATAGATTTTGCTTAAAAACAATTTGCCGTCTTGTTCAAGCGCGGCAAAATATCCTTCAAAAACGCCGTCTTGCGACATCATGAGATAATATTCGTAATTTTTTTCCGATATCTGTTTTGATACGGCGTCAAAAGACTGGAAATTAGAAAGCATATAGTCTATCTGTGCGCAAGGGACAATATCTTTATAATGCTGTCTCCATACCTCGTCGGCTATTTGAACCGCGGCTTTTATCAATTTGTCATCGTCAACTTTAATTATTTGCATAATAACCCTCAGGCTGCGCCCGAATGTTTTTATCGGGTGGGAATCCACGTTTGCTAAAAAATTCTTCTTACATTGTGTCTTTAAAAGAAATAATGTTAAAAACTATATTAACATTAAACATGGATTCCCATTTTCATGGGAATGACAGACATAAACAAAACAGACACAGCCTTTATTCTGCAGCCTTTGTTCCATAAAACAGACGAAGGCTGTAAAGAAATAATGTCAGAAACTATATTAATATTAAACATGGATTCCCATTTTCATGGGAATGACAGACATAAATTTGTCATTCCCGCGAAAGCGGGAATCCACGTTTGCTAAAAAATTCTTCTTACATTGCGTCTTTAAAAAGAAATAATGTCAGAAACTATATTAATATTAAACATGGATTCCCATTTTCATGGGTTGATGACAGACATAAATAAACTAAAAGACATTTTGAGACGGCGCGATGTTAAAAGAATTAAACGTTAAACTTAAATTCTATTATATCGCCGTCTTTTACTTCGTAATCTTTGCCTTCGCTTTTAAGCAATCCTGCGTCTTTGACGGCTTTTTCTGAGCCGAGCTTTTGCAAATCGTCAAAACGCATAACTTCGGCGCGGATAAAACCTCTCTCAAAATCCGTATGTATCACGCCTGCGGCCTGCGGCGCCAAAAATCCTTTTTTTATCGTCCACGCTCTTGATTCGTCTTCTCCCGCCGTTAAAAAAGTGGCAAGCCCAAGCAAGTCGTATCCGGCTTTTATAAGACGGTCAAGACCCGGCTCTTTCAATCCTAAATCTTTTAAAAAAGTTTCTCTGTCGCTTTCTGAAAGTTCTGAAAGTTCGGCTTCAATTTTTGCGCATATGCATACGGCCTGCGCGCCTTCTTTTAAGGCTTTGCCTATCACCTTATCGGTATAAGCGTTGCTAAGCGAAGGCAAATCGCTTTCGCCGACATTGCAGGCATAAAGCACGGGCTTTGAAGTTATAAGAAAAAGATCTTTCGTCATAGCCTGCTCTTCTTGAGAAAGTTCAAGAGTTCTTGCCGGAAAACCCGAGTCGAGATGTTTTTTAATTTTTAAAACGAGATCTTTTTCCGCAGCGGTTTTCTTATCGTTAAGACGCGAATTTTTATCAAGACGCTCAAGTTTTTTTGCAAGCGAATCCATATCGGCAAGAATGAGTTCCGTGTCTATAATTTCTATGTCTCTAAGAGGGTCAACCCCGCCCATTACATGCGTTATGTCTTTGCTTTCAAAACATCTTACGACGTGCACTATCGCCGCCGTTTCCCTTATATGCGCTAAAAACTGGTTTCCCAGACCTTCGCCTTTTGAAGCTCCTTTCACAAGGCCGGCAATATCAACAAATTCAACCGCCGCGGGAACTTTCTTTTTTGAATGATAAAGTTTTTCAAGAAAGTCGAGCCTTTTGTCGGGCACGGCGACCACGCCGACATTGGGGTCTATGGTGCAGAAAGGATAGTTTGCCACTGCGGCTCCGGCTTTTGTTATTGCGTTAAAAAGAGTTGACTTTCCTACGTTTGGAAGACCCGCTATGCCGAGTTTCATTTTTAATGTCCTTTATTTTATATGATTTGAAATTTATTATACCATTTTTAACGCGCTTAATTTTTCAGACGCCGCGCGGCGCTATTAATAAAATAAACCTGAAAAGTTTTTTAAGAGTTTTGACGTTTTGCCGCGCTTTTTGCCAAAGCGTCGGCTCTGTCGTTTTTTGAATTGCCCGTATGGCTTTTGATGTGGCGCCATTGAATTTGAACGGGAACTTTTTTAATATAATCTGCGTACTTTTTGGCAAGCTCGTTTTTAGCAGTCCATTTTCCCGCAGCAAATTTTTCAATGCCTTCATAATCGTAATTGATTCTTATTTTTGAAACTTTGTTTTTTTTACACCATGCGACAGTCTCGACAACCGACTTCAATTCTCCCCCGAATTGCCTAAACTGCGTATAATCAAGCGTTCCCGAAAGTTCCGCTTTAATTTCTTCGCCAAGATAAATAACCGCGCCGTAACCGACGCGCCCTTCAATATAAGAACCATCGACAAAAGCCTCGTAGATTCCGCTTTCTGCGCAATACTGCGACGCGCCGTTTAACGCGTCCCAAACTTCGTCTATTACTTTTTCAATGTCCGGATTTTTAATTTGTTTTTTCAGCGAAAAAGTATTTTTTGAAGGTTTGGCGTACATACAAAGTTTGCCAAGCGCAGCTGCGTTTTTGCAAACTTTTAAAATAAGAGAATAATCGCGGAAATCTTCGTCTCCAAATTCCAGCGTTACTCCTTTTGAAGCAAGTTCCTTTTGAAAAATTAAAGCTTTAGAGTTAAGTTCTTTTTTACAAAGAGTCATTTTCAATTCCGCCGGAAAGTTCTTTAGGCATTTCTTTTTTTACCGCGGCGCCGAGTTCTTTAAGTTTTTGCGCGCGCTCGATAAGGCTGTCGCCTTTTTTATCGGCAAAAGAAAGCCTTTTGACCGCTTCCTGAGTTTTGATTTTGGCTTCGTCAATTTTTTTGTCGGCCTCAATTAACGCCTGCGTAAAAGAGACGAATTTATCGTAGAGCATTCCGCCCTGTTTTGCTATTTCAAGAACGTTTTTTTTCTGGTTTTCCTGACGCCACATATATCCAACCGTCTTCATAGCGGCAAGCAAAGTGGAAGGAGTTACTATTACGACGTTTTTTGAAAAAGCGTATTCAAGAAGTCCGGGAAAACTTTTTAGCGCCAATGCGCTTGCGGCGTCAAGAGGAATAAACATTAAAACGTAATCCGGCTGGCTCAGCGCGGGCAAATCCTGATAATTTTTTTTTGAAAGTTCGTCAACGTGTTTTTTTACGCTTGCGGCATGTTCTTTTAAAAATTCCTGTTTACCAAACTCATCTTCGCAGTTGAAATATCTTTCATAAGCCGTAAGCGACGTTTTTGAATCTATCACTATGTGCTTGTTTTCCGGAAGATTAACTATAAAGTCCGGCATCTTTCTTCCTTCCTGCGTTTCGCAAGACTGCTGCGCAAAATAGTGAATCCCCTTGACCATGCCGGAAGATTCTAAAATTTTTTCAATGCCGAGTTCTCCCCATATTCCCTGAAATTTGCTTTCCCCCTTAAGAGCGCCGGCAAGGTTGTTAGCTTCCTTACTTATTTGTTTATTTAATTCCATCAGCCTCTTAAGCTCAGAATCCATAACCGCGCGCTGCTGAACTTCGTAAATATGCATATTTTCTATTTTACTTTTAAATTCGTCTATTTTTTCTTTAAAAGGAACGACGACATTTTCAACGGCAAGCCTGTTCATTTCGGATATTTTAGAATTTTTATCGTCAAGAACCTTTAACGCGATATTTTCAAATTCCCCTTTAAGCATATTGCGCATTTCGGACTGCTGCTGTAAAAGCTCGCCGAGATCTTTAATTTTTTGCTCTTTTGCGGCGTTTTCTTTTGAAAGACTCACATATTTGGCTGCAAAAAATGCCGAAGCGGCGGCAGCCCCGGCAACAAACAGCGCTAAAGCGGCAAGAATGCCCATTTTCCCCTCTTTTTACTGCTTTTATTTTTTAAGATTATACAAAAAAAATTTGACTGTTTTTAAGTTATTTCATAACATTATTAAATAATTTAACAAAAGGAGAGCATTCATGGCAACATCGGCTTTTGACATTAAAGAAGTATTCTCTTTAGGCTGGGAAGCGTTTAAGAAAAACGCTTTGATTCTTATAATACTGCTGATAATTTCTTTAGTGGCAGCTCTTATTAGCGCAATAATATTAACAGTACTGAACATTCCTTCAATTATCTCTTTTATCTTGTCAACTGCAGTCAATTCTTATTTTATGCTTTCCATACTTAGAGCCTCGCTTGCCGCCTCAAACGAAGAAACTCCTTCATGGAGCGTATTGAAAAATGGTTTGCCGCTTTTCTTGAAATTCTTTATCGTCGGAATTATCTTTATGTTAATTCCTACCGCTGCGAGAATTTTCCCTATATCGCTTGTTTTAATTATAATCTTTGTAATACTTGTTTTTTTTGTCGTGTCGATTTTCTTTCCGGCGCCTTACATTCTTGCAAATAAGCCGGAAACCGGCATAATTGACGCTTTTAAAATAAGCTGGATGATAACCGCAAAAAACCTCTCAGCCATTATACCTTACATGTTTTTGTGGGCAATAATACTTGCCGCATCGTCGATTCCGCTCGGTCTGGGACTGCTGATATCTGTTCCCGCGTTTTGCGTTTCTTTAGCTTACGTTTACAAAAAACTTGACGCTTCGGTTTTCAGTTCAGCCGAAATAGAAGCGCAGCCCGTTGAATAAACCGCAACACAGTAAAAAAGAAGTCCGCCAAATTTGGCGGACTTCTTTTTTTATTGTTCAGCCGTTTCAAACAGGCTTCGCCTGTTTTATGAAATACGTACAGTGTCTGTTTTGTCAACCCGCATAAAAACAGACGCAGTCTGTCATTCCCATGTTTTTAATATTTGTTCTTCCATAGCAGCCTGCGCCCGAGTGTTTTTATCGGGTGGGAATCCATTTTTACTAAAAAATCTTCTTACATCTCGTCTTCAGTTTGTCATTCCCGCGAAAGCGGGAATCCACGTTTACTAAAAAATTATTTTTACATTGCGTTTTTAAAAGAAATAATGTTAGAAGCTATATTAATATTAAACATGGATTCCCATTTTCATGGGAATGACAGGCACAAACAAAACAGACGAAGTCTGTCCCATTTTCACGGGAATGACAGACACAAACAAAACAGATACTGTCTGTATTTCATAAAACAGGCGAAGCCTGCAGACGCAGTTTGTCGTCTTTAAGTTTGTCATTCCCATGTTTTTAATATTTGTTCTTCCTTAGCAGCCTGCGCCCGAATGTTTTTATCGGGTGGGAATCCATTTTTACTAAACAATTCTGTCAGACGAAGTCTGTTTACCTTGCGTCTTTAAAGAAAATAATGTGAGAAGCTATATTAATTTAAACATGGATTCCCGTTTTCACGGGAATGACAGACCGGTGAAACATGGATTCCCGTTTTCACGGGAATGACAGACTGGTGAAACATGGATTCCCATTTTCATGGGAATGACAGACACAAACAAAACAGACGAAGTCTGTCCCATTTTCATGGGAATGACAGACACAAACAAAACAGATACTGTCTGTATTTCATAAAACAGGCGAAGCCTGCAGGCGCAAGACGCCTTTTTATAAAACAGACGAAGTCTGTGTTTTGGATATGTAGGTTGGGGCGTTTTTTGCCGTTAGTCCGCCTTTTATTTTGTGGTAATAATCGTAGGTCATTGTGTCTTTTGTTTCGTCGATAACTTTCATGTCCGTAACTTTTGATATAAATTCAATGTGCGTTGATAAATCTATTTTGTTAATTACTTCAAGTCCGTATATTGCCGTCGCATAGGAAGTTACCGCCGGCGTTCCGTTTTGCAAAACTATATGTTGCGCGTCTGCGAATTTGTCAATATTTCTTCCGGATTGAAATCCGAATTTAGCGATAAATTTCAACGGAGCTTCCTGCGTTACGGCGCTGATTGATAGTTTTCCGGATTTTTCAAGCAGTTCGTAAGTAAAATTTTGTTTTGATAAAATTACGGCAAAAAGAATCGGTTCTGAAGTAACTTGAAAAATGCAGTTGGCGATTTGTCCGCTTCTTTTTCCGTCGGATTGGGCGCAAACTATGTAAATTCCGTACTGTATTTTTTGTAAAGCTTTAATGTCCATAATCACCTCTCCGTTTTTTATATTTTTGCGAAAGTCCTCTTTATTTAAATATCCCGCCTGACTCTTTGCACCATAATAACATGTCCATATGCCCCATAGGTATTTTTGTTTCTTTTGAAAACGTCTGCATTTGTTTTTCAATTTCAAAATAAATTTTTGGGCTGAGCGTTTTTGGTATTTCTTTGATAACGCCGAGTTTTTTAAGATTTTTAAGAATGTGTCTGTCGAGAATAGCGAGATCTTTTCCTATTGCGATGTTTCTTAAAAAATGACCTGCCTCTTTGTATCCTATTCCGGTAATATTTTTTATTATCCAGTCTCTAAGTTTGTATATATCTTTAAAAGAAGCGAGTTTTTCTTTAATTTTTATTTTGCCGTTTTCTAAAAACAACTTTCTTGCTTCGACGGCGTATTTGGCTTTATTGTTTCTGAAGCGCACTTTATTTATTGTTAAAGCTATGTCTTTTGCCTGCGCGGTTAACAGCATGGCTTTATCTGCAAGTTCGCCGACGGCCGCCCAGCACGAAACCGCTTTGCTTTGCGGGGTAAAAAGACAAAAAACAAGTTCGGCAAATATTTCTTCGTCGGAACCTTTTTTCCAAACTTCGTCAAAATGCTTTTGCCTTAGGCATATAAGAGGTTTTACTTTATGCCAGAATTTTTTAAGATCCTGCGCCGTGTTTACCGACGCGGTAGGAGTTTTAATAAAATCAATTTTGATGATAGAATTCTTTTTCATTTTTTTACCTTTTTCATTTAATTGTTAATCAAAACTTTCTGATAGGACAATTCCCTCAGGGTTGTCATTCCCGCGAAAGCTGGACAGACTTCGTCTGCTTTTGAGTTTGCCATTCCCGCGTTTTTAATATTTGTTCTTCCTAAGCAGCCTGCGCCCGAATGTTTTTATCGGGTGGGAATCCATTTTTACTAAAAAATTCTGTCAGCCGAAGGCTGTTTACATTGCGTCTTCAGTTTGTCATTCCCGCGTTTTTAATATTTGTTCTTCCTTAGCAGCCTGCGCCCGAATGTTTTTATCGGGTGGGAATCCACGTTTGCTAAAAAATTCTTTTTACATCTTGTTTTTAAAAAGAAATTAGGAATAAAAGAACATTAAAAGATTTCTAAACATGGATTCCCATTTTCATGGGAATGACAGACACAAACAAAACAGACGAAGGCTGTATTTTGCCATTCCCGCGTTTTTAATATTTGTTCTTCCTAAGCAGCCTGCGCCCGAATATTTTTATCGGGTGGGAATCCATTTTTACTAAAAAATTCTGTCAGCCGAAGGCTGTTTTGTTTGCCCTTGTTTGTCTATGTTTGCCTCTGTTTGTCATTCCCGCGAAAGCGGGACAGACTTCGTCTGCTTTTGAGTTTGTCATTCCCGCGAAAGCGGGAATCCACGTTTGCTGAAAAATTCTTTTTACATCTCGTTTTTAAAAAGAAATTAGGAATAAAAGAACATTAAAAGATTTCTAAACATGGATTCCCATTTTCATGGGAATGACAGACCGGTGAAACATGGATTCCCATTTTCATGGGAATGACAGACCAGTGAAACGTGGATTCCCATTTTCATGGGAATGACAGACCGGTGAAACGTGGATTCCCATTTTCATGGGAATGACAGACTGGTGAAACATGGATTCACGTTTTTTCTTGGAATGACAGACCTTGTAAGAACAATTGACGAAATAGACACAGGCTGTGTTCCATAAAACAGGTGAAGCCTGCTGCGCGGACGTTAATTTTTTTAAGAATTATAGCAATTTATAAAATATTATTGACAAGGGATACAGAAGTATTCTATAATTTGCAAAAAGGGGATATTTATGGAACAACTTACGGACAAACAAAAAGCCGTTTTGAATTTTATTGAAACTTTTTCTTTAGAGCGCGGTTCAATGCCGACGATAAGGGAAATAGCTTCGCATTTTAAAATTACAATAGGCCCCGTGCAGAAATATCTTCAGGCTCTTGAAAAAAAAGGATATTTAAACAAAAAAGATTCTGTTGCCAGAGGTCTTGAAATTCCGGGAAGGCAAAAATTTGCTCCGGTTCCGGTTTTGGGCAGCGTTCATGCGGGAACTTTTTTAGAGCCTGTCGCTAATGCCCAAGATTACGTTTACATAAATACCGACGTTACAAGAAGCAGAGAATGCTTTGCGTTAAAAGTCAGAGGCGACAGCATGGAACCTTCCGGAATAGTTGAAGGCGATACAGTAGTAATATCAAAAAACAGCCAAGTTGCAAACGGCGACATAGTAGTCGCTTTAGTAGAAGGCGAAGCCGCAATAAAAATATATAATAAAATCAACGGGAAAGTATGTTTCAGGTCAACCAATCATTTGTACCCGCCTGTATATCCTAAAAATTATAAAATACTGGGAAAACTGATATATCTTCTCAGGGAATACAAAAACTAAAATCCCCAAATTAAAAAATTCAAATTTTTACCGCAATTGATTTCATACAATTGTATGCAAATTCACATCTTTTTTACATTTTTTCATTGTTTATAAAGCGCCATATTTGATATACTCTTTATATTAATATAATATTTATAATAAATTAAAAACCATTGACATAAGTATGAGTTTTAGGCTATAAAAAGTGTGATTGTATATATTGTGTAATTATATTTAATTTAGAAAGGAGAAGCTTGTATGCGTAAAATTTTCGGTTTTTTGCTGGCGGCGTTTTTTATAACGGGGTTTTCCCAAACGGTTTTGGCGCAAGCTACTACGGTGTTTACTGCTGAAGTTTCTATGGCAGGCGCAGGGACTTTTGGTTTTGAGCTCAGACATAAAAGCGACGGTTCTTTGCCTACAGCCGCAAGTTCCGGAACGGTAGTCAATACGCTTACATGGGAGGATGTTCCAAATATGCTCAGTAAAGCCGGAACCGACGAATTTGTAAATTCATACACCTATGCTCTTATTACAAACGATTTATCAGGCGCGCAGAAAGTTTATATTTACACAGACAATGTAAAAGACAGCAGCGATAATGCAGATTATAAAATACATATTGACAGCGCGGCTAATGTAAGCTCTTTGGTTGAAACATTGGTAAAAGGCGACTGGGGAACAGGAGTGCGCAAAATAGATTTGGCTTACAGAATACTTGACACGAACACTTATGGCGTGGCCGGGGCAGGAGGAGGCGCAGCTGCTAATATAGCAGATATACAAATAGGGGTTGAGCCAATTCCTCCCGACTACAACGCTTATTACGGCACAGATTTTGCGCTTGATAAACGCAAAAGCCTTCAAAATAACGGTAGGGGGCGCGTAATAGCAAATGTTGACGGCAATTGGGTAGGCGCCGGATGGTATAACAACTATGCTAACGTTCTTTATTTTATGTTCTTCTCGGCAAATTTCCAGCAGGCAAGAAGAGGCTATTTATACGGCACTAATTCTTTAACGGTTGAGCTGGAAGGTCAGCCTTAAAAAGCGCCGATGAAAAAAATATTAGTTTTAGCTTTTTTGTTCTTTTCAATAAATTTAAATGCAAGTTTGACGATTGACCCTTACGGCGTTGAAATTAAAACCGACAGAAACTCGTCATTTTCGTCTAAATGGAAAGTTAAAAACAATTATGCAAGAGAAATAAAATTAAACATAAGCTCTTTGGAATGGGATTCTTATAAAGCAAATAAAAATATTCCGGTAAATTCGTGGCTTAAAATTGTTCCTGATGAAATAACGCTCGGTCAAGGCGAAAGCAAAGAAATTTTTTACACAGCTGATGCCGGCGGGCAAATGCAGGGTTCTGTTCTTGCAAAAGTAACTTTTACAGTTCCTCCGGAGCGCGACGGAGGCGTTATTGTAAAAATGAGCTTTCCGGTGCATATGATAATAAAAGGGACTGAAAAAGTTGAATTTAACGTTGAAAATTTAAGCATAAGTTCCGTCGGAAAATCAGCTAAGCTTAACGTAACGGTGAAAAATACCGGAAATATTCTTATAAAACCTTACGGGACGGCAGATATTTATAAAAAAAAGAAAGTTGCGGCAAGCGTTTTTATTGAATCGGATCATTCGGTTTTTACAGATTCGCAAGATTCTTACAGCGTTAATTTGCCCGATAATCTTAAGCCGGGAAAGTACACAGCGCAAGTCAGCATAAAAGCCTTAGGTTATGAAAGTTATGCGCCCGATTCCAAAAAAGCCATTCAATTCAGAGTAAAAAAAGACGGCAGCATAATTTCGCAGTAAACAGGCTTCGCCTGTTTTATGAAACACAGACTGTGTCTGTTTTGTTTGTGTCTGTCCCATGAAAACGGGAATACAAGTTTCACCGGTCTGTCATTCCCATGAAAATGGGAATCCATGTTTAAATTAATATAGTCTCTAACATTATTTTCATAAATGAAGCTCGTATATTAGATAATGTTAGAACAAA
>JAISRM010000147.1 GCA_031273645.1 Endomicrobium sp. | reverse complement strand
CTTACTCCATAATTTATCCCAATGTGAAAATATGTCCTGTACTCCCTCCAATACTCCAATGTCATCAATAACATTTCTTCTACTTCTAATTTGCTCTTTCGTCCGCCCCGTTTCCTTTTTTTTCTATACTCTCTCTTTACTATTTTTAACATCTCTTTATACGTCTCTTTCTTCACTCCCACAAGCCTTCTAAAATCTTTTCCCTTTAATTTTAATACTATTTCTGTTTTTTTTCATTCTCTTATTTTATCTTTTTTTTATATTTTTGGTTGGAAAGAGGTCTATTCTCGTGTTTTTAATATTTGTTCTTCCTAAGCAGCTTGCACTTGAGTGTCCCTATCAGGTGGGAATCCACGTTTGCTAAAAAAATTTTCTTACAGCCTTTGTGTTTTGTAAAAACAGACGCAGTCTGAAAAGAAATAATGTTAGAAACTATATTAATATTAAAAATGGCTCCCCGCTTTCGCGGGGATGACAGCGGCGGTTATTCCCATTTTCATGGCAATGACAGATACAAACAAAACAGACGCAGTCCGTGTCCCATAAAACAGACGAAGTCTGTTGTCTCAAAATGTTTTTCAGTTTGTCATCATATTGCGCAATTTATGAAAGTTGTAATTGAAGGTCTTATTATTTATCCAACAGCCAATCTAATACATTCATTTGCTTTATTCCGTTGTGATTTTTGTTTGACCAATCGCGCGTTAAAACAAATTTTGGATAGTTGTCTTTGATATCTTGTAAAGCTCCGAACTCTCTGTTAAAAGTTGACTGCTCTATAACAGTTTGCGACACTTGATAGTATTCTATTTCTCCTCCGGGCTTTGAGGCGACAAAATCTATTTCCTTCTCTTTTTGACCTACTTTGCCGACTTTAACTTTATATCCGCGGCGAAGCAATTCCAAGTAAACGATATTTTCTAACATCTTGCCGGAATCCGTATCTTGTCCGCCGCCAAGCAAAAAATATCTAAGCCCTATATCTGCCGCGTAATATTTTGAATTTGTTTTTATATATTCTTTGCCCTTGATATAATATCTGGTTGCTTCATAAAACAAAAAACTATTCAACAATGCGCTTACATAATTTTCAAGCGTTGCCGAATAAACTTTTTTCTCTTCCTTATGAAATTTTAAGTCGTTATTGAGACAGCCGGCTATGGCGTTTAATGAAGTTTCATGACCTATATTAGAAAACATAAATTTTATGACGCGTTCTAATATTGTTATTTCCTTAACTCCTGTCTGCCTCATAACATCTTTAACTATTATGCTGTCATAAACGCTTTCCAGATAATCCTGCGCGCCTTGTTTATCGTATATGTTTGAAAAGAAACACATTGCTGGACACGACATCAAAAGTAAATACCGCTCATTCTCAAAAGCCAATAAAAATAAAACAAAAACAAACGCGGCGTTAGATATGCAGACATTTCAACATTTATAATAAGTATTAAAATTTAAAGATAGTTTATAAGTTTGTTTGATTTTTTATTATATTAGTTCTTTCCGGAATATTTTGCTCTGAATTGTCTTCTGGTTGATTTTTTAGGGATAAAACAACTTAGAAATTTTATAGCAATTTTGGAAATTTTCTTTTGAGTCGGTTTACTGCAAATTACTGTTTTTCTTTCTTGCGTATTTACAGTTGTTGGCTGCAAATTGCTTATAGCTGTTCTTCTATCAAGTTCTGCTTTAATAAAGGCGCTAAAAACGCGCTCCTGTTCTATATGTCCGATATAATTTTCATACAGGTCTATTTGTCGTAAATAACGTTTATTTTTGTCAGTCATGTTTAGTTTTTTTCGTTCTTTTATTATATTAAGATTTGCAAATTTTAATCCGCAAAAATAGAAATAGTTATCTTGATTGCCGATAATATAGTCGTCGTCTAACGGCAATGCATGTTTGTTGCCGCGCGCGCATAAATCAACATTAGCAGTAATATTTTTTATGGGAGCATCTCCGATTTTATCGCGATGTTTATACTTTACTATTAAATCTATATCTGCAAATTCTTTTATCCCATAGGCAATCATAACGCTGCTCCCTATGTTTGCCGCATCGTCAAGTTCTAATCCAAGCTTTAAAACTGCCTCTTTTGCGCAATAACATACATTTATAAAATCTTGATTATATCTAAAGCCAAGACGTCCTTTTAGCTGTTTTATATTATTTGGCGACAGCAAAATATTGCCTAAATACCGCGCTTCATCGGCATTTGAGGAAGTGTGAATTGTGGCAAAGACTTTTTTTGGAATTTCATGATCAAAAAGATCTCTTATTTGCGTTTTTGTATTTATCAAAGTCTGATGTATGTCTGCGCTATCTTTGCAAGCAATTACTATAACTTTGAAGGTTAGTTGAAATGCGGCAAGCAAATCAGCTTTTGCAGTTATTGTGTCAAAAGTAGATTTGTTTATGTATGAACCGTTTGGCTCGTAAATATCAAGTAATATGTTTTTAAAAGCGATGAAATTATTTTCAAAATCTAAATCCACTTCTCCGACAATATCAAAATCAGTTGAAACGATTTTACGAATATGATCTAAGTGTTTGAACATAGGGTTCCAAACAACCATTATGGCAGTTTTATCAGGGTGAATTTTCATAAATCCGGATAATATATACATTATATCTTCTGTTGAAAATCCATGTTCAGCAAACCATGTAAAATCCCAAGCGCCGCCGGGTCTTTCATCAAAATGTACTTTGATTTTCTGCCCAAGCGCCGCCGAGCAGGCAATTCTATGGGCTCCATTTAAAGGCAAATTGTTAATTTTGGAAACAGGCACCGGAGTTTTATTGTCAAACCCATTTTCCTTGATTGATTGCATTAATTTGGCGAAAGCGTCAAAATAGTCTTGTAAAAATTCTTTTTTGGGAGGGGGATCTGAAGCAATGGCAGATGGCGGTTCAACCCCGCCAGTTCGCATAAGAATATGACGCGCATACAAACTTTTAATTTTATTTGATAAATTACCGCAATACAACTCTTTTGCATACAGATATTTAACCACTATATCCAATCTTTGCGGCGACACTAAATCTGAAGCATTTACTTCTTTTAAGAGTGGCGTTGACATATTCTTCGTCCTCATTTTTAAATATTTTCAAAGTTTTTAGATTCTTGAATATTTTTTTCTAAAAGCTTTGCGTTTTGTAATATCGAAGATAAAGCAAGATAATAATTGTATAAGATGTTTAGGATATACGTTGTATTTTATGGCGTTTAACTTATCAATGGATTTTTGTAACTGGCTTATATGCGTTTTTTGAAGTTTTAAGGCTGCGTCTAATTCGTTTACGGTTGTTTCAAGCTGTTTGACAGGCGATAAAAATTTATATCCCATATAAGAATTTGCCGCGTCTCTGAGTTTATTTTTATGGTTGAAAAATAAATTTCTATTTAGAACTTCAGAGCCGGTCTGCGTTACAGGCGCCAAAACGCTGCTCCAAAAAGACGGGTTAAAATAGTCGTTATATACGCTTATAAAAGTGTTTAGGCCAAATTCTCCGTCTATGTTAAACAACGGCTTATATAAATAGTTTATTTTTTTATTGAAAAACTGCGCCTCGTACAAAACAGAGGAAGATATTGATATAACTTCTTTTATCTTATTGCTTGCAAGCAGAAAATATGTAGGAAAGTCGGTCAATTCAATTAAATAGCGTTTTGCATTAATATAATCTTTGATTTCGTCGTTTATAGGGCAAAGAGGGTGGGCAATATAGTATATTTTATTATACTTTTTTGACAGATTTTCAATTTCGTCTTTATAATCTAATATGTTAAGAAATTTTTTATCTTTTTCAACGGACTTATCTTTGTAAGTCTGAGCTATAAATACAGCCGAATTGTCTTCTAAAAACGAATCGTTAAACGTTTTGTCTCTTATTATTCTCGTCTGCCAATAGTTTGCATAGAAATAAAACTGTTCCTGAGGGACTTTGTAGTTATTGAGCAGTTTAAAAATTTCACAGTTGTTTGTATTTATCATTAATAAAGTGTCGTCAAAAAGCTTATAAGAGTGAAACCAGAAATTTATAAAGTTAACGCCTAAATTATTGAGAATGTTACGCAAATCTATTCCAAGTTCAACGCAAATAACAAGAGTCTCTTTATCTATAAAAGATTTTAAATATGATACCGACTCTTTTGTTATTTTTGAAATGTCATATGTGTAATATCTCGACTCTGTATTTAAAATACCGCTCAATCTGTAAAATTCGTCCCGGCTGAAACCTAAGTTTTTAAGCTCTTCAATTTTAATGCCGGTTACGCTTTCAATAATAGTGGCAAATAGTTTAACTGTCCAAAAATGATATGTGCCTTTATCATTTTCAGAGTGGAATAGGAAATCGGTCGTAAAGATTATTTTTTTTATCATTTCGTTTTCTCCATTATACGCTTTTGCATTATAATTTTATCAATATTTGTCAGATTTTTGTATATGTTTTTCTAAAAATTTTACGATTGTCCCTATTTAGTATAAAATAGGATAAGAATTGAATCAAAAATTTTGGGAAAATTAATGTTTGTTTGTCATCTGTCGTTTTTGCAAAGTCTGTCATTCCCATGAAAATGGGACAGGCTTCGCCTGTTTTGTTTGTGTTTGTCATTTCAGTGAAAGCGGGAATCTAAGTTTTAAAAATCAGGTTGTTAAATAAAAAGATTAATTTTTCTTCAGCAAATCCATTGCGGCATTATAAACTTCTTCAACCGTTATATCTTTTGCCGGCAAACCTTTTGGAGCATATATTATTTTTGAATTAACGCCGTTTTGGTAATTTCCGCTGTAAGGCATATACTTTTCAAAGTTCTTGTATTTGCCAAGCAAAATAATACCCGCAATGTTAAGCGCGTTTGCAATGTGGGCAAAAGAGGAGTCTATCCCGATAAATAAATCCGCTTTTGACAGCACCGCGGCGCTGTCTTGGATAAGAGGAAGATTTGTTGCCGGAGTATAATTTTTTAATCCGTCAAAAGACGCCGATACCCCTACTTCAACAATATTTATGCCGTCCTGAGCAAACTTATTGATAAGAACTTTCCATTTTTCAATATCCCAATCTTTTGAGATCTCAGACGATTTTATATGCATAGCTATATAATGCTGCGGCAAATTTTTTGGCAAGACGGCAAAAGGCGAAAGATAAAATTTCGGCGCTTTATTTTCTACGTTTAGTCCTGCTGTTTTAGACAAAGCCTGCAATAAATTTTCATGTAAATAATTTTCAAGCGTGGTAGCGCTGTTGTTGTCATTATATATAACTTTTGAATCTAATAAATACCATCTATTTCTGAAATGAAGATCAATAAACTTTACCGTTTTAGGCAGCCGCCGCTTTAATGATTGCGCTTGTTCTATAGCGCTAATTGTTATTATTCCTTTAAGCATAGGATGAAATCGAAGCAGTTCGTAATATGTCGTTTGCGTAAGCCAATAAACCGGTCTATCCGGATATAAGTTATGCGCATGTTCTATAACCGGTTCGCATGCCACTATGTCTCCAAGACTTTCAATAAGAGATATTATTACGGCGTTGTCTTCTATTTTGGGTTCAAAAAGCAAATGCGGAATTATTTTTTCAATATAGGCGACTTTATCATTTAATTTGTCTAATCTATCAAATAACTTGTCAAATTTATCAACATTATTTTGATTTTGCACTAACAATTTATCAACATCATTTAATTTATCTAACCTATTAAATAACTTGTTGAATAACTCATCGAAATATGCAGAGTTATTGCTTAATTCTTCCGATAGGATCTTTAAATTTTTAAGCTTTTCATAATTTTGCAATGCGGTAATATTTACATGCTTTGTTGCCTTTAGGATATCTTCAGTCGGAGGATGTTTTTTAAACACTCTTATCCCGAATAAATAATATCTTTTTATGCCATTTTCGGTTTTCTTTTTGAAAATCTCAATCCCTAATATTTTAATTACCGTTTTATGAGGCTCTTTTGTTTTTGAAAATACTTTAAATACTTTGTTTCTTGGCTGTTTAAGATGTTTGAAAGGAGACAGTCGCGCATACTTCCACCATATATCAAAAAATTCTACATGTTCATACGTTAGCCAAGGTTTATTGTAATTACTAAAGTGATATATTTTTGGCTTATTTTTAGCATTTATAATTTGTTCTTTTGAATAAAAAAACGGTTCCTGAGAAAACGGATGAAACCCGTCGCAAAAATAATTATATGACGGATCAAGATAAATTATTTTATCATTATGTTCCTGCCCAATGACTATGTTTAATACATCTTGATCAGGAAACGGGAAAGATGTATGCGCGCGTATAACTTGTAACGCTTTATCAAATATATCAAGCTCTTTTGATAGTTTTACATTAGCAAGAAAAAAACCGGAGTTAAAATATGGCGCTGATTTTGGGCATTGTCTATATTTTTCAAACTCTGGCCATTTGTGGCAATGCGGCAATCCTGAATTTTTGTCAGCTGCATTATTACACATGTTCATTTCTTCAATTACAACCGCGGCAAGTTTATCGTTGGGAAACGAATCATATATAAGCGATAAGTCTTCTTCTACAATCATATCTCCATCAAGATAAAAACATTTTTCAATGTTAAAAGGGAGGATTTTAAATATCAAAAGTCTAAAAAATATAGATACTTTTGCAAAATGAGGCAATAATGCTTCGCTCCAATTTATACCGTCAAACAAACTGATATATTCTTCCATTGGAATAACGTTGATTTCGCATTCTCGTATTTTGCGCACAAGCGTTATTGTTTTTATGTCTTTTTCCTGCCAGTTGCTGACAAATATAAAAAAACGCGCTTTGCGCGATTTGGAAAGATTTTTCAAAACAGACGTTATTGAAACTCCAATCGGAATTATAAAGTTTTCATCGCCGCAAAGCACAAAATTTACAAAGTCTTTTTCATTGTTTTTCATGGTTATTGCTCAATTGCTTCTTTAGTAGCTTGTAAATACGCATAACCGTATCTGTGGTCAGGCTCAAGATGCGCTCCTTCAGCCCATTCGTTCCAAGCATTGATAAATACAAACTGTTCTGGTTCTCTATTGTTTTGTTTTGTCCATTCAATCAAATCAGATAGCCATTGTTTATAATATAATGGAGCGTTTTGAAGCACAAGCGACCAACAATCGCTGTTATATTTTCTTGAAGTGTTATCCCATGTAGTAAAACAACCGCGCATTAAAGGATAAGAAACTTTGTCAAGATATTGCTTTTCAGCGCAATAACGGTTTATATCGACAATACGCGATCTGTATGCCTGATTTATAACTTTTATATTGGAATCATAAATTTCCCCTTGCATATAATAAGGCGGGAACTCGACAGCAGCGTCAAATTGAAACTGTTGAATTTGCGATGAGCTTTTGGCATCGCGCACTTTTATCAGATAAAGTCCGTCAAATCCGTTCCTGCAGGCTATACGTCTTATTTCTTTTATAAACAATTTGAATATATCGTATTCATCATCGTGAAGTTGATAGATAATCAACACAGGCTTGTTTTCAATTTTAATATAACGACTGTCTTTCATAAGCGGTAAAGCGTCTTGCATGAATTTTTCCGCATCGCCTTCTTTAACGCGGGCTTCATATAACTGTTTTTCTGCGACGACATCAGGTTCCCCCCAGTTGCGCGTCCAGTTTTCATTTGCCCAAAACAAGCAAAACGGCATATCTAAAGATTTATCGTTTAAAAAATTTAACAGCGGTTTTTCCATTATTCTTTTTCCGGAAAACCAATAATAGTAAAAACACCAGCCGTAAATGCCGTACATTTTTGCAAGTTCAATTTGGCGGCGCATGGCGGAAGTAGTTTCTAATGAGTAAAAACCTACGTCTATGGGAAGCTGCGGCTGCTCATGACCTATAAACTGAGGCAGAGCTTTAGTAACATTAGTCCATTCTGTAAAGCCTTTTCCGTGCCATTCGTCATTTATTGCAAAATGATAAAATTGCGGCAGGTAAAAGGCTATTAATTTGACATCATCTGCTCGTCTTGTATAAGGCTTCTCTGTTAAAGGAACAAATTTGCTTTTATCTTTGAACTGGTTTAAAACATAATCTAAAAAATCGTCTTTTTCTTTTTGCAGGCATTGAGAGTGCTTTATGCTTAAAGAAATGCGCTTTTTATAAAGGGGTAAGCCCAGAAAGTAGTAAGTTATTATGTCTTCGGCGGTTTTTGTTTTATATACTTCAATTCCTAAAATCTTAACTATAGTTTTATAACGCTCAATTTTTTTTGAAAATATACGAATCATAGCTACACCTTGTTTTTTTGCAAAGTAGATTAACAATAAAAAAAGGAACTGTCAATCAGTTTTAGTTTTCTGTTTTAGTTTTCAAAACGGGAATAAAAGCCAGCAAACAATAGATTTTTGCATTTATTTTATATTTTACTTTCCACACAGGTATGCCTAAAAACCAAATTTTTAGCTTCTTGAAAGTTCTTGTTGTTTTAATGATCGGCAACCAAGCAAAAGGAAAACGCCATGTCTTTCTTTTTAGCCTTTTGTTTTTTATTGCGGCGATTTTAAGATTTGTTTCTTCGTCAAAACTTTCTTTTGACGGATTAAATTTATTTATTAATTCATTTGCTTTGCCATATATAAAATTGTCGGTTAAATCTGCATGCGAATGCTTAAGCGTCCAAAGGCAGTATTTGAAAAATTCTTCCCAAAAAAATGTTTTTTTCTGTTTATAAATGCCGTTTGCCATAAAAAAATCGTATAAAGCCTCGGCTGTTTTTAAATAGCTTAGAGAGTAATCTTCAATTTTGAAATACATTAAATCAACCGCGCTGTTTTGCCTGCGCGTATATCGGTATAATTTTTCATTGAGAAAAAAGGCATTTTGGCAAACGCAGGCATAAGCATTCCAAAAGAAACCGTCTTCATTTATTAATACGTCGGGAAAAGCTAAATTGCGCGCGTTAATTATATCGCGTTTAAAGATTTTGTTCCAAATAGAACTGCTTGCCAAAGCTATTGCTTTGTCATTGAGAATCTTTATTCCTTCCGGCATTATTGAAAAATTTTGTTCGGGAATGTCATTTGGCTTTTTAGAAGTTTCATAAACAACTTCAGCTGCGCATATTGCGGCGTCAACTTTATTTTCAGATATAGCTTTAAACATTTTTTCGCACATTTGCGGGTGATATTTGTCGTCGGAATCGCAAAACATTATATAGGGACAAGAAGAACTCTTTATTGCGATATTTCTTGCTTTTGATACGCCTGAACGCTCATTAAGCTTTATTATTTTAATTCTTTCGTCTTTTACTGCATAAGTCTGCGCTATATTTACTGAATCGTCAGAACTGTAATCGTCAATGCATATTATTTCAATATCTTCAAAAGTCTGACGCGTAAGGCTGTCTAAACATGCGCTTATATATTTTTGAGTATTGTAAACCGGAACTATTATTGAAATATAAGGTTTATTCATATGTTTTCTTCAAACTCTTTTCTGTCTAAAAACAGCTGCATATCTTCAAAATTTAAAACTTATTTTGATTATATCAATCTAATCAGCTCGTCTTTTACGGCTTCCTTAAATTCTTTTGAGATGTTGTTTAAATCTATAATATCTACTTTATACGGAAGTATAGAATTTTCAAAAGCATATGTGAGATTAGAAATGACGTCCGGCGGAGCTTTGTGTCCGTTAAAAG
>JAISRM010000255.1 GCA_031273645.1 Endomicrobium sp. | reverse complement strand
GAACCTTACAAGGGTTTTGGCATAAGATATACGACGTCGTCTCAAACTGCCGACGGAAAAGCTGTCATATACGCCGATGAGCATATAATAAGAAAAGCCGGCAAAGCTGCAGCCGGAGGAAAGAAGTAAAAACAATTAACGGTTAAGAACGGAAAATTAACGGGATTTTCGTCGATTTGCAATTCTTAATTCTTAATTTTTAATTAGAGGATTAACAGATGAAAGGTTCAACAAAAAGATTTGATTATCGCGTAAAAAGAGTAAGAAGCAAAATTTCCGGAACGCAGGAAAGGCCGCGTCTGGCCGTTCACCGCGGACATAAGCATATTTACGCCCAGATTATTGACGACAGCAAAGGCATAACCATAGTGGCCGCGTCAACGCTTTCTCCCGAACTTAAGGGAAAGCTTAACATTACCGACACAGTGGCTGCGGCAAAATCCGTCGGAAGCCTTATTGCAAAAAAAGCTTCCGAAAAAGGTCTTAAATCGGTTGTTTTTGACCGCAGAGGATACGAATATACGGGGAAAGTAAAAGCTCTTGCGGACGCCGCCAGAGAAAACGGACTTGAATTCTAAAAAGAAGTTTAAAGTTAAAAATATAAAATTCAAATAACCGTAATAAAAATCAGAAAAACGTTTTTAAGCTTTGAGTTTTAAAATTTTAAATTTGCAGTTATGTGGAGGATAAGTTGGCTGAACAAACAGGTAAACAACAAAATGATAACGGATTGAAAGAAATTGTCGTCGCCGTTAACAGAGTCGCAAAAGTAGTTAAAGGCGGAAAAAGATTTTCTTTTAACGCTTTGGTGGTAGTAGGCGACGGAGCCGGCAAAGTAGGCTGCGGGCTTGGAAAAGCAAACGAAGTGCAGGCTGCAATTCAAAAAGGCAGCGTTCACGCTTCAAAGCATATGATACCCGTCCAGCTTAAAGGCAGCACTATACCGCATGAAATAACGGGGATTGCGGGTTCAGGCAAAGTTCTTTTAAAGCCGGCTGCTCCCGGTACCGGCGTTATAGCCGGAGGAGCTGTAAGAGCTGTTTTAGAAGCCGTCGGTATAAAAGACATTCTTACTAAATCGATGCGCTCTTCAAACCCTTTCAACGTGGTTTACGCTACGTTAAGCGCTCTTAAAGATCTTCGCACAAAAGAGGAAGTTGCTAAATTAAGAAATAAAGAGGCTGCGGAAATATGATAGGCTTAAATAATTTACAACCTGCAAAAGGTTCAAAGCACAGAAAAAAAATAGTCGGCAGAGGTCTTGGCTCAGGCAAGGGACGCACTTCAACGCGCGGTTCTAAAGGGCAAAAATCCCGTTCCGGCGATGGTTCTAAAAAGATCGGTTTTGAAGGCGGACAGATGCCTATTCTCAGAAGAATACCTAAAAGGGGTTTCAATAGCCTTTTCCGCAAAGAATATGAAATAGTAAACGTTGATAAGCTTAATAAATTTGAATCGGGTTCAGAAATTACGCCGGCATCTCTTAAAGAAGCGGGAATGGTTTCTAAAGTTAAACTTGTAAAAATACTCGGAGTAGGACAGTTAAGCAAAGCTCTTACTGTTAAAGCTGCTGCTTTTTCAAAATCTGCCGCAGACAAAATTAAATCTGCCGGCGGGAAAGCGGAAGTAATAGCAAGTAAAGCGCAGCAAAAATAAAACGGCAAAAAATAAGTTAATTGTAAAAATAGCGGCAATAATATAAGTTTAAAAAAACCGGTTGGCCGGTTGTTTTTGTTTAGCTTCAATAGTTTTTGGAAACTGCGTTTCTTAATTACGGGCAATAACTTATTAGCTGGAAACCCGCATAAACGCAGACGCAGTCTGCCAAGTTTAAAAAATCAGTTAGCCGCGCAGATTACCGCGCGGATGTTCATTATAAAAAATATAAAACACGGGATTAAAACATGCTGAAAACATTCGCGGATATTTTTAAAGTTCCAGAGCTTCAAAAAAGGGTTCTTTTTACTTTGGGCATAATAGTGGCTTACAGGATAGGCGCTACAATTCCAATCCCGGGCATTAATGCCGAGGCGGTTAAATCTTTGTTTGCCGCGCAAAGCAATGGTCTTTTGGGTTTTCTTGATATGTTTTCAGGCGGCGCTTTAAACAGGATGTCGGTTTTTTCCATGGGTATTATGCCTTATATCAACGCATCCATTATTATGAGTTTAATGCAGGGAGCGCATGTTATTCCGTATTTAGACAGGCTTGCAAAAGAAGGCGATCAAGGCAGAAAAAAACTTACGCAGATCACAAGATATGGAACGCTTATTTTGGGCGCGATACAATCTTTCGGATTGACTATGGCGATAAGCAGAATGCCTACTCCTTCCGGAATGCCTATGGTAATAGATCCTTCGGTTTCATGGATAATAATGACGGTTGCAACGCTTGTTACCGGAACGGTTTTGATAATGTGGCTGGGCGAACAGGTTACCGAAAGAGGAATAGGCAACGGAATTTCTCTTATAATATTTGCCGGTATAGTTGAAAGGCTGCCTCACGCTGTGGCAAGCGTTATAAAACTTATACAAATGGAAGAGCTGTCAATTATATTTGCCATCGCTCTTACCGCTCTTGTTCTTGCCGTTCTTTTATCTGTAGTATGGATTGAAACCGGCCAGAGAAGAATTCCGATTCATTATGCTAAAAGAATGGTCGGAAGAAAAATGTACGGCGGGCAAACTTCTTTTCTTCCCATAAAGGTTGATCAGTCCGGAGTTATCGCAGTTATATTTTCAATTTCAATTTTGTCTGCGCCGCTGACGATAGCGCAATTTGCTCCTGAATGGACGCTTTGGGGTTTTCCGATTTCAAAAAAAATAACCGATTGGTTTAATCACGGTTCATGGATATACAGTTTAATATATGCATCGCTTGTTATTTTCTTCTGTTACTTTTATAATTCCATATCTTTTAATCCTAAAGATTTAGCTGAAAATATGAAAAAATCAGGCGGTTTTATTCCGGGCATAAGGCCGGGAGAGCCGACGGCTAACTATATACAAAAAGTTTTAGAGAGAGTTACTTTAGGCGGAGCGCTTTTTGTCGCGGCTATAGCGGTCTTGCCGGATTATATGAGAACTTTGCTTTCTGCTCCGTTCTTTTTTGGCGGAACTTCATTGCTCATCGTAGTCGGCGTTTCTCTCGACACTATAGGACAGATAGAATCCCATCTCATTATGCGCCACTACGAAGGTTTTATGAAAGAAGGGCGCGTAAAAGGAAGATGGTTCAACGTCAAATAAATGTTATTTTTACAATATGTAAACAAAAAAGCCAAAGCCATCAACGCTTTGGCTTTTTTATTTTATATATTTATATCACGGTAGTTATATTTCTGTTTCAGAGCCTAAAAGTATTGCTTCAAACAGATTGTTAGATTTCGGCTTGGGTTTTTACACTACTTTAAATTCACAACAGGCTATAGAATTTGCCCAGAAAAGCGCTTTTCGCAATAACTCTGAAAATGCTGTAGCGAGCATTTATGAAATAGACGAAGCCGCCGCATATTCTCAATGTAAAGTTTTAAAATTTGATACTCCAAGCGACGATTGGTTTAATTTTATTGAACATAACAGAACAAAAGGCGAAACAGCAAGCGATTACGATATAGTTTTTGGTCCGGTTGCAACGATACAGTATATCAGGTGTTTAGATTATATGAGGGCGGAATATTAAATATTAAGCAGGCAAAAGAAGCGTTAAAAGTAAAGCGGCTTTATAATCAGTTTGTTTTTAAGACGCAAAAATCTTTAGATTTAATAAAATTTATACAAAGCGATGTTTTTGCATTGGAGGAATAAATGAACGACAGCCGATTAAACGCATTGCTTGTCATTATAGTTCCGGATATTGTTGCAATTATTGCAGCTAAACAGCATCTTTCTCAAGATGATGCTATTGCAAAGTTCTATTCTTCAAAAATATACGCTCTATTGGCAAATCCCAAAAGCGCTTTATGGCATTATAGTTCTTTGTTGATTTACGAGTTGTTTAATGAAGAACAAAAAAGCGGAAATATAAAGTTTCCGGAAGAAGCGGCGTAATGTCAAAAGAATATTCATTTTTAATTTATTGCATATAGACATATCGTTTTGTTAAAGGGCTTTCTGCAAAAGAGGTCTTGTCAATTTTTAAAAAATACGGAATTTACGATTATATATTAAATGCTTACGGCGGATTACGCGTTTTAAGCAACACAACTCTCGTTAAAGAATTTGACGATATAATATCCGAAGGCGGATTAAAACAAAAACGGGCGAAAAAATAAACAAAAAGACCAAATATAAAAGCAAAATCAGATTACTATTGACATATAAAAATAACATTGATAAAATGGCAAACGCACAACAAAATTTAAATAGGATTAACACTTTATGCCATTTTTGGCAAGAACAGATAACTTTTTTAAACGTATAACCGAACATCCTGCGGTGGAGCGCCCAACACGGCGGACGGGAGCGCATTGCAACAGTGTCAACACGGCGAAACGCCGCAGCCAACAGCCAACAGCCAACAGCCAACAGCCAACAGCCAACAGCCAACAGCCAACA
>JAISRM010000069.1 GCA_031273645.1 Endomicrobium sp. | reverse complement strand
GTATATAGAACTTGGCATATGCGGAACGTAAAATGCCGCGGCCGTAAATAAAATAGGGGCCGTTTCTCCGGAAATTCTGGCTATGCTCAATATGGCTCCGGTAAGTATTCCCGGCAAGGCGTTTGGCAAAACAACGTGTCTGATAGTTTGCCAGCGGCTTACGCCTAAAGACAAACTCGCCTCGCGAAAGGAATAGGGAACGCTGTTTAACGCGCCGCGCGCAGTCGTTATTATCACGGGAAGCTCCATAATTGAAAGCGTAAGCGCTCCGGCTATTATTGAAACGCCGAATTTCATAAGCATTACAAAAATTCCAAGCCCGAACAATCCGTAAACTACCGACGGAACTCCGGCAAGATTTACAATAGCAAGCTTTATGATTCTTGTAAGAACAGTATCTTTTGCATATTCGTTTAAATATATTGCCGCGCAAACGCCTATGGGAAGAGTTATCGATATGGCGCAAATCACTATGCAAAGAGTGCCGACTATCGCCGGAAATATTCCTCCTCCTCTCATGCCGTTAGAGGGCATAGAAGTCAAAAACTCCCATGTGATTGCAGAGGCGCCGTTTTTAACGATAATAAAAATAATTATCGTTACCGGAGTAATAACAAGAATGGTGGCAAAAAAAAGAATAACGTAAAATATTTTTTGCGATAATTTAGGACTCAGCTTAAACACATTTCCCCGTTAGCCTGTTATCTTATTTTCCCTTCTTTTTTCCCAAAAACAAATCTGCCGTAAAGTTTACCGAAAAAGTTATCAAAAACAAAACAAGACCTATTGCAAAAAGCGATCTGTAATGCATTCCGCCTTTGACGGTTTCTCCCATTTCGGCTGCAACTGTGGCAGTCATCGTTCTGACGGGCTCAAAAATTGAATCGGGAATATGGGCGGCGTTTCCCGTTATCATCATTACGGCCATCGTCTCGCCGATAACGCGCCCGATGCCAAGCATTATCGCAGCGATTATTCCCGGCATTGCGGCTTTTAAAACAATGCGGCGCATAGTCTGCCATTTTGTAGCGCCTAAAGCAAAAGCCCCTTCTTTATATGACCATGGAACAGAGCGTATCGCGTCTTCTGAAATTGTAACTATCGTAGGCATAGCCATAAAAGCAAGCATTATAGAACCCGTAAAAGCGGTAAGCCCGGTAGGAACGTTAAAAAGATTTTTTACTATAGGCACAAGAGTTACCATGCCGACAAAACCTATTACCACGCTTGGCACGGCCGCCATAAGTTCAACGCAGGATTTTAAAATATCGCGCAGTCCTTTAGGAGCGATTTCTGAAATATACAAAGCCGCCATTACGCCAAGAGGCACGGCGATCACGCATGCGCCAAACGTAACGTAAATTGAACCGACTATCAGAGGAAGTATTCCAAATTGCGCCGGTTCCGACGTGGGATACCAAAATTTTCCTAAAATAAATTTTATTACTCCAAAATCTTTAAAAAAAGAAAAACCTTCTTTAAGAAGAAATCCGAATATTAAAATAACAAAAACTACGGCAAGTATGCCGCACAAAAAAATTATTTTCTCTATAATAAAATCTATTATTTTACGTTTCATGAATTTCCTGTATTTCCGACGGATTTATTGTTATTATCGGAACAAAATCCGTTTCTAAAACTATTTTTTGGCCTTCTTCAGACAGAGCGTAATTTATAAAGTCTTTTGTTAACCCTTGAGGCAGTCCGTTTGTGTAAAGATAGAGCGGTCTTGAAACCGGATATTTTCCGCTTAAAACATTGTCTGAAGTAGGATAAACGTATTGGCTGTTTTCGTCAACGGCTACCGAAACGGCTTTCACCTGATTGTTTATAAAACCCATGCCGGCATACCCTAAAGCGTTGGGGTTTTGCAAAACCTCGTCGTAAATTGCCTGAGACGAGGGCATAAGCAAAGAATGGACCGAAAATTCGTCTTTAGACGTCTTATCTCCGTTTCTTATAACATGCTCTTTAAAAAACATATGCGTGCCGGAATTGCTTTCCCTTGAAAGAATTACTATTTTTAAATCTTTGCCGCCAAGTTCTTTCCAATTTGTAATTTTTGCCATAAAAATATCGCGCAATTGGGAAATAGTCAGCTTATCTACGGGATTATCTTTGTGAACAAGTATTGCAAGACCGTCAAGCCCCACTTTAAATTCAACGGGTTCTATATTTTTTCCCTCAGCGATAACTTTTTCTTTCTCCTCTATTTCGCGCGACGACATAGCTATATTGCAGGTGTTGTTAAACAAAGCCGCAAACCCCGTGCCGGAACCTCCGCCTGTTACGCCGATATTTAAGTCCGGTTTGTTTTCAACAAACCTTTCAGCCCATACCTGAACGAGATTGACGATAGTGTCAGAGCCTTTGATTTGAATAGACTGCCCCTTCGCCCCATTTTGAGCAGGACGGGAACAAGCAATAAAAGACAGAGAACAGAAAATAGAGAATAGAGAATAGAGAAGGATTATTTTTTTCATTTTATTTTTTTAGTTTGCTGAATTGGCAAATAGTTTTCACTTGATATAACTTTTCTGCCCGTCTCTTTTTCATATTGTTGTTTTGCTTTTTTTGCTAATTTTCCGCCGCGTTTACCGGCGACTTTATTTTCTGTAAGCCCTGTAGCATTTGTGTCTTCTGCAATTTGTCTTGTGGTAAGTTCTGCCAAAGCTGTAAAAAGAAGTTCAGCTTCGCTCATATGGTCACGCAAATTTTGATTTTTCAATCCTTTTAAATGTTTATGCTCTTTGACGGTTAAATCAGCCCATTCTTTATGTATTATGTTTGTTAAAATTGCAAACTCATCTTGCTCTTTCACATTATGGTCTTTCCAGTAATCCGTAAGTTTATTTCTTGTTTCCTGTCCAGTCATTCTCTGTTGAATCCACTTATTGCTCATACCGCGAGTTTGCCAATTCTGTCTTGCGCGATTAAGAGATATTTCAGGGTCTGAAGTCTCTTGTATTCTTTCATACCCTACGCGCGCAAGCCAAAGTTTAATAGGCTCAGCCTTTGGACTTGGAACGGATTGAACAAGACGCAACAAAGTTTCTACATCAGCAGCATCTGTGTTATAAAGTTTTCCATCAGCAGCCGGCATTTTCAGTTGGTCACAATTTGTGACCGACTGATTACCCTCTTTGTTTAAGCGTTCTTTTAATGTACTCCAATAACTTTTAGCTTTTTTATAATCAGCCTGTTGAGTTAAAACCATAATAATGTCTATAACAGAAAAATACCATTTTTCATTCTGTTCATCATAAATTCTGCGTATTTTAAAATTCTCAAAAATTGCTAAGGCGTTTGTTAAAGACATTTACTTAGAATCCTTTTGATTTAATGCCTGCGGATAAAATGGGACTGAAAATTGTATTCTACTTACTATATTATTGCATTCGCAATTTCTTTATTGATAGAACCACCAATAACAACTATTTTGGCTGTTTTTGCTTCCCCTTCTTTGTTTACAGTCTCACTACTTTGTATGGATATTGAAATATCAAATGAAATATTATTATCTTTAATAACACTCTTCCCATCCATAAACGCAGGAGCAATTGGGAAATTATCTATTTTTTCTCTCATTGTTTTTTGTGCGTCTCTTATTCCAAAACAAATATCCTCTAATGCTTTTGATAT
>JAISRM010000046.1 GCA_031273645.1 Endomicrobium sp. | reverse complement strand
ATCGTTCCATACATTGCTAAAATCGGGCAAAAACGCCTTAGCGCCGGACAGTCAAAACAGGAAATACGGCTGCTTTACATTCTTTCCGATTTAGACGAAATATCCGACATAATAGACAGAAACCTTATGCATATAGCAAAAAAGAAAATAAGTTCTTTCAGCCGGTTTTCCGACGAAGGACTTGGCGATATCAAAGAAATTCACGCCGCCGTATATTCAAATTTTACGAAAGTTCTTAACGCTTTTGAAAATTGGGACAAAGATGCGGCCGAAGAAGTTTTCCGCTCAAAGCCTGCCGTAAGGACTCTTGCCGCCGGATTAAAGCAAAAACATATAGCCAGACTTCACGCAAATCTTAAAGAATCCATAGAGAGTTCGGGTCTTCATATGGACGTTCTTGATCAATACACAAGAATAAATTCAATGGTCGCCGACATGGGCAGGGTAATCTCGCAAGACTAAGCGCTTTGCGCAAGCGCGTCTGCGCCCCTTTTATACGACAGACTTCGTCTGTGTTTTTGTCATTCCCGCGTTTTTAATATTCGTTATTCCTAAGCAGCCTGCGCCCAAATGTTTCTATCGGGCGGGAATCCACTTTTACTAAAAAATTCTTTTTACATTTCGTCTTTAAAAGAAATAATGTTAAAAGCTATATTAATAATAAACATGGATTCCCATTTTCATGGGAATGACAAACCTTATAAAAACGATTAACAAAACAGACACTGGCTGTGTGTTTCATAAAGCAAACGAAGTCTGTTTACAGCCTTCGGCTGTTTTGTTTGCCCTTGTTTGTCCCTGTTTGCCTCTGTTTGTCATTCCCGAGAAAACGGGAATCCATTTTTACTAAAAAATTCTTTTTACATTTCGTCTTTAAAAGAAATAATGTTAAAAGCTATATTAATAATAAACATGGATTCCCATTTTCATGGGAATGACAGACCTTATAAAAACGATTAACAAAACAGACACTGGCTGTGTGTTTCATAAAGCAGACGAATTCTGTTTACAGCCTTTGGCTGTTTTGTTTTCCCTTGTTTGTCCCTGTTTGCCTCTGTTTGTCATTCCCGCGTTTTTAATATTTGTTCTTCCTTAGCAGCCTGCACCCGAGTGTTTTTATCGGGTGGGAATCCAAGTTTGCTAAAAAATTCTTTTTACATTGTGTTTTTAAAAGAAATAATGTTAACAGCATTAATAATAAACATGGATTCCCATTTTCATGGGAATGACAGACCTTGAAAAAACAGACACTGGCTGTGTTCAATACAACAGGCGAAGCCTGTTGTATTTCAGTTTGTCATTCCCGCGTTTTTAATATTTTTTCTTCCTAAGCAGCCTGCACCCGAATGTTTTTATCGGGTGGGAATCCACTTTTACTAAAAAATTCTTTTTACATTGTGTTTTTAAAAGAAATAATGTTAACAGCATTAATAATAAAAGTGGATTCCCATTTTCATGGGAATGACATGCCTTGAAAAAACAGTCTTGTTAATCGGGAATTGAAAATATTTTTTTAAATATATACAATTATACGACTGCTAAAGAATAAATGGCGGAGAAAAAGATTTTTACGGAGGAGCAATGTATATAGATTTTGTATCTGATTGGCCGGCTTATATTTTTATGGTTTTTTTTGCGGCATTTGTCTGCTTTGTCGTAGTCAGCGGAAATCGCGGCGGCGCAAAGGCTGTAAAAACGGATAGCGCCGCGTCGTCTGTAAAAAAGAAATAATCTCCAATTTAAAGCCTCGCGCCTTTTGGCGCGGGGCTTTTTGACTTTTTTAAGAACATAATTTAAAATTATAAGATAAAATTAAACGAGGTGCGAAATGCGCAAATTTATTTGTCTGGCGTTTGCAATATGTCTGTCTGCATTTCCGGCGTTTGCACAAGATGCGCTTGAAGAGGACTTTGAATCTTTGGAGCAGTCTGAGGCAAAAGAAAAGAAAGAATCTGAATTGATTGTAAAAATTGAAGTTACGCCCGACGGGCAGATTAACGCAAAAGGCAATGCGGGAGACCGCTTTTTTGACGGCTCGGCCGTTTACGGCGATAAAGCCGGATTAAGTTTTTCTTCGCAATATTATTATTACTTCTTTAAGTATTTAGGCGCGGGAGCAGGCTTGAAATATCAGATGAACAGAAGCTTTAAAAATTTCGGAGAGTTTGGAGCAGTCGATATTTATTTGTCTTTAAAACCAAAAATCAAGTTTAGGCCGGAAAGCAGACCCGACGACGAGGCGGCATACCTGCTTTTTCAGTGCGGCTACGCTTTATTTACCGAGTCGTTTTCTTTAAAAGATTCTCAAGGCAAAGTCGCCAGTAAGACGGAAAACGGCTGGTATTACGCAATAGGAGTAGGCGTCGAATTTAACAATATAGTAGTTGAGCTTCTTTTTGCAGCAAACGATCTTAATATTAAACCCGACGGTTCGTCTGCCGTCGATATAAGCGCCACATATTCGATGACCAATATAAACGTAGGATACAGATTCGGTTTTTAATAAGGAGATGTAAAATGGCTGATAAATTTTCTTTTGATATCGTTTCAGAAGTTGACATGATGGAAGTTGACAACGCCGTAAATCAGGCACAAAAAGAGCTTGCAAACAGATTTGATTTTAAGGGCAGCAAGTCTTCGATAGAGCTTAACAAAACCGACAAAAAGATAACCCTTGTCGCAGACGACGATTTTAAGATGAAAGCTTTAAAAGACATTCTTGAGGGACGTTTTGCAAAAAGAGGCGTTTCAATAAAATCACTTAATTATAAAGCGCAGGAACAGGCTTTTGAGGGATATATAAGGCAGACGGCGGAAATTATTTCAGGGCTTCCTTCCGATAAAGCCAAAGAGCTTTCTAAGCTTATAAGAGATTCAAAAATAAAAGTGCAGACGCAGATAGACGGAGCGAAAGTTAAAGTTATCTCGCAAAAAAAAGATGACTTACAGCAGGTAATAGCCTATTTAAAGCAGGCTTCTTTTCCGCTTCCTCTGCAGTTTACCAATTACAGATAAACGGTCGAAGATTTTTTAATATTTTTCAATTATGCAAAATGTAAAAATTTTGCTATAATAGCGATTAATTTATTATGTCTCATGTTAGACGGAGTTTGTTATGATTGTCAAAAAAACCGCAGCGTTTTTCTTTTT
>JAISRM010000042.1 GCA_031273645.1 Endomicrobium sp. | reverse complement strand
GGCACAAACCTTTCCCGTGCGATAAAACCGGTATTAAAGAATTTCGCCTGATAAAATTTACAAGCTCTTGGCTGCCGCGCGGTATAAGCAAATCTATAAATTTATCTAACAGTATGAGTTCGCCGACGGCGCTTCTGTCGGTGGTGTCTAAAAATTGCACCGCGCCCGCAGGCATTTTTGCGCCGGCGCCGGCTTCAGATATTACTTTAACCAAAAACCTGTTTGAATTGATAGCTTCCGAACCGCCTTTTAGAACCACTGCGTTTCCGGCTTTAAGACAAAGAGTTGCGGCATCGACGGTAACATTCGGGCGCGACTCATAAATCATGGATATAACGCCAAGCGGGACTCTGACTTTTTTTACGTCTATGGCAAAAGGAGATTTCAAATCTTCAACAAGCGTTCCGACGGGATCGGGCAGATTTATTACATCCTTTACGCCTTGTATCATGTCTGAAATGCGTTTTTCGTTTAAAACAAGCCTGTCAAGAAGCGCGCCGGAAATTTTGGCTTCTTTTGCCGCCTCAACGTCTATTTCATTATAAAATATTATTTCTTTTGCGTTTTTTTCAAGAGCCTCAGCCATAGCGGCAAGAATATCGTTTTTTTGCTTTGAGTTCATCGCGCCAAGACTTCTCGACGCTTCTTTTGCCGCAGCGGCTTTTAAAGTTACGGCTAATTTTATTTCATCATTTTCCATAAAATACTCCGGCCCGAATTTTATTGACGCAGCATAAGAGCTTCGCCGCTTAGTCGGCGTTTTGTTTAATCCAGTTCAAAAGTCCGCCGGCAAGCAGAATATCTTTTTGCCTGCGCGTTAAATCGTATTTTGTTTTGATATATTTTCCGCCGGCTTCTATTATAAAGTCTTTGCCTTCTTTAAGTATAGAGGCGGCGTCGGCAAAATCTAAATTGTCGCCTAAATTTATCAAATCGTAATCGTTTGGATCATCAAAAGTTAACGGAATAATTCCAAAGTTTATCAGATTTGCAAGATGTATTCTGGCAAAAGATTTCGCCAAAACTATTTTAACGTTTAAAAATCTCGGGGCAAGAGCCGCATGTTCCCTTGAAGAACCCTGCCCATAATTTTCGCCGCCTACTATAATTGCGTCTTTAATATCTTTTGCGCGGCTTGCAAAATCAGGATCTACGGCCGCATATGTAAATTGCGAAATTTTAGGCAAATTAGACCTAAACGGCAAAATCTTTGCTCCGGCGGGAAGTATGTGATCGGTTGAAATATTATCGCCGACTTTTAAAGCTACGGTCGCGTCTGTTTTTAAATCAAAAGAAAACTGTTTTAAAGAAACTATATTAGGACCTTTGATTACCTCAACTTTTGAACCGTCGGCCGCAGGCTGTTGAAATTGATCGTCGTCAGCCAAAAAGTTTTCCGGCATTTGAATTGTAGGTTTGCCGCCTAAAACATCGCGCGGATCGGCAATTTCGCCGGTCAAAGCGGCCGCAAGCGCAACTTCCGGAGAACATAAATAAACTTGCGCATCTTTTGTGCCGCTGCGCCCTTCAAAATTTCTGTTAAAAGTTCTAAGCGATACGGCCTTGCTTTTAGGAGCCTGCCCCATGCCTATGCACGGGCCGCAGGCGCTTTCTAAAATTCTTGCGCCGCTTTCTATAATATTAAAAAGAGCGCCGCTTTTGGAAAGCATTGCCAAAACCTGTTTTGAACCCGGAGATACGACAAAGCTTACGTTTTTATTTATTTTTTTATTTTTCAAAACTTCGGCGGCTAACATCATATCCGAAAAAGAAGAATTTGTGCAGCTGCCTATTGCGACCTGATCAACTTTAATGCCTTTGACGTCTTTTACTTTAACGACTTTATCGGGCATATGAGGCATGGCGATAAGAGGTTCAAGAGACGGCAAATCGATTGTAATTTCACCGTCGTAAGCGGCATCTTCGTCAGGCGTAATTTCCGTCCACGCCTGAGCGCGCCCCTGACGATTTAAAAAATCTCTTGTTATCTCATCCGACGGAAAAAGGCTTGTAGTCGCTCCAAGCTCCGTTGCCATATTTGTAATCGTAGCTCTTTCGGGAACGGACAGATTTTTAACGCCTTCGCCGCAAAATTCGTAAATTTTCCCGCGCCCGCCCTTAACCGTTTCTATTCTTAAAAGTTCCAAAATTATATCTTTGGCGCTTACCCAGTCTCTCAATTTCCCGACAAGGCGGACTTTTATAATTTTTGGCATCGTTATATAAAAAGGCTGTCCCACCATAGCGCAGGCGACGTCTAAGCCGCCGGCTCCAAAAGCAAGCATTCCTATGCCGCCGCCTGTGGGAGTATGAGAATCCGAACCTATCAAAGTTTTGCCCGGAACGCCGAAACGTTCCAGATGAACCTGATGGCATATGCCGTTTCCGGCAGGGGAAAAAATTATTCCGTATTTTGCGGATATCGTCTGTAAAAATTTATGGTCGTCGGCGTTTTCAAAACCCGATTGCAAAGTATTGTGATCGACATAACTTACGGAAAGTTCGGTTTTTACGCGCGGCACTCCCATCGCTTCGTATTGAAGGTAAGCCATAGTTCCCGTGGCGTCTTGGGTCAAAGTCTGATCTATCTTTAAAGCTATTTCCCGACCGGCTTCTATTGAACCGCTGATCAAATGCTTTGAAATAATTTTTTTTGCAACATTCACTTTTTTAGATTCTCCTTTATTTAAACGCTTATTGTTTTGTATTTTACAATATTGTCGAAATATGTTCAATTATTTAAGCTTTTTTGCAACAATTCTTTTTATTTTATAGCATTTTGTTTATGCAAAATTTCCTAAAAATTCAAACTTTAAACTTTTTTAAAAACGCAGCTTAGCGCGCAAAGGACGGCTATGACAAATAACATTATTTCTTCAAAACTTGTAGAAGTCATTGCCTGCATTATTATTTTTCTGACAATTTTTGCGCTGTACTCAAAAACCGCGGATTATGGTTTTACATACCACGACGACGACAGCTTTATATTGCAAAACGCTCCTCATTATGCCGGCAGCAATGTTTTAAATATTTTTAAGAGCAACGTTTTTTTTGGAAGGATTACGCTTTATTACCGTCCCGTTCTCACATTATCTTTTATGATTGACAATAAAATAGCCGGCGCGTCGGCGCAATTTAGCCATTTTACGAATATAATTCTTCATATAATATCATGTTTCATAATATATTTTTTCCTGCGGAAATATTATTTTAACAGAGTCTTTGCTTTTTTTGCAGCGGAACTTTTTGCCGTTCATCCTTTAAATATTTATACGGCAACGTGGATCCCCGGAAGAAACGATTCTCTGTTTCTTATTTTCTTTTTAATATCGCTCGTATTTTTCATAGAATATTGCAAACTTCAGCCTTATAGTATTTCAGGCAAAACGCGTAAAATTTTTTATTTTGCCATACATGCGATATTTTTATCCGCATTATTTTTCACAAAAGAATCGGCGGTAATTATTCCTTTTGTCTTTTTATTTTACTATTTCACGCATATAAACAGCCGCGGCAAAGCGCTAAAACCCGCAATTTTTGTTCTATGGACAGCCGTAACGGTCTTGTTTTTCATAGCGCGCCATTTTGCTCTTTTAGGTTTGAAAAGAGACCCCGCCGCGTTTTTAGACAAATTGAATTTTTCTGCCCTTTATATGATCGGGGAATATTTCTCAGGGGCTTTCTTTTTAATTACTCAGTTTGGAATTGAGCCGCAAATAAGCATAATTATTACCGCAATAATATCGGTCGCCTTGTTTGTTTTCTTATTTATAAAACAAAAATCAAACGTCAAAAAAATGTCTTTTTATTTTTTACTTCCTTTTCTTATTATCGGCGCAACAATACCGGGCGGCAGACTGTGGGCGCAGGCAAACCGCATGTATTTGCCGCTTTTTGCCATTATTGTTTTATGCTTTTCTTTTTTTGCAAGTCAAACGGATAAAGTGAAAAAAACGTTTCTGATTTTTATATCATTGTTCATCTGTATTTCTTTTTATATATCGTTTAACAAAAACGGCGTTTTCAAAAACAGCGAATCATTTTGGGGACAAATCTTTACAGAACTTAAAAATCATCCAAACGTCATACAAAATTACTACGCAACGGCGCTTATCCGCAGCGCCCGTATTGACGAAGCTTTTACAATTATAATGAACTCAAATAAAAGCGACGGTCTTGACGCATCGGATTTTTATAATCTGGGCGTTTATTATTTTGTAAAAGAAGATTATAAAAATGCCGAATTCTTTTTTGCAAAAGCTCTTGAAAATGAGGGATTTCAGACTTCGGAAAATTACGCAAATCTGTATCTGTGCGCAAAATACGCAGGCAATTTCAAAGCCGCAAAACAGTATAAAAAAGACAGCGTCTATAAAACGCGTTTGTCGCCGGAAAATTTTGATGAATTTGTACAATATATCGAAGATTCTTTAAAAGAAAAAAGGGACGCATACCTTAAACGCAGACTCGGAAACTAAATTTTATGAAAATATCAAATACGCTAAAAAATACCGCGCTCCTAAACTTATCTGCCTTGTATTTTTAAATTGCGCGCGCGAAAGCGCCGACGCGGTTAATTTACGTAGCTTTTCTTAAATTCAAGATCCTGCGGCGTTTTATTTTTGGGCGCGTCGATTTTAATTTTATCGCCTTCTTTAAATTCGCCGGAAATCAATTTTTGCGAAAGCGGGTTTAACAAATATGTCTGCACGGCTCTTTTTAAAGGCCTTGCGCCGAAAGCCGGATTGTATCCCTTTTGAGAGATAAAATCTTTAGCCTTATCGGTAAGTTCAACATATATATTTTTTGCCGCAAGGCGCGCTTCAAAAGATTTGAGCTGTATATCTATAATTTTGTTAAGTTCCTTTTCGCCGAGTTTCTTAAATATCACGGTCTCGTCTATTCTGTTTAAAAATTCCGGCTTAAAATTTAGGTGAAGTTCTTCCAAAACTCTTTCTTTGGCTTTATCGTAATCTTCTTCTTCCTGAATGTAAATTGAACCTAAATTTGACGTCATTATTATTACCGTGTTCTTAAAATCAACCGTTCTTGCCTGAGCGTCGGTAAGCCTGCCGTCGTCAAAGATCTGCAGCATTATATTAAAGATTTCGGGATTGGCTTTTTCTATCTCGTCAAAGAGGATGACCGAAAAAGGACGTCTGCGCACGGCTTCGGTAAGCTGCCCGCCTTCTTCAAAACCAACGTATCCGGGAGGAGCGCCTATTAAACGCGATACGCTGTGTTTTTCCATATATTCGCTCATATCGATGCGGACTATATTTTTTTCGTCGTCAAATAAAAGTTCCGCAAGCGATTTTGCAAGTTCCGTTTTTCCTACTCCCGTCGGACCTAAAAATAAAAACGTGCCTATGGGCTTATTGGGATCTGCAAGACCGGAGCGCGAACGGCGCACCGCGTTTGAAATGGCGGCAACCGCTTCGTCCTGCCCGACGACCCTTGCATGAAGCCTATCTTCCATTTTAAGAAGCTTTTGCATTTCGCCTTCCATCATACGCGTTACGGGAATACCCGTCCACTTGCTTACGACTTGGGCAATATCTTCCTCATCTACTTCTTCCTTAAGAAACTTCGTCTCTTTTTGAAGATTTGCAAGAATTTCATTTTCAGCGTCGAGCTTTTTTTGCGTATCAGGTATTTTGCCGTAACGTATTTCGGCCGCCGCGTTAAGATCGCCCTCTCTTTCCGCTTTTTGTTCCTGCGTTTTAAAATTTTCCAGTTCAGCTTTTAATTTTCTTATCGACGAGATTGCAGATTTCTCCTTTTCCCAGCCGGCTTTCATTTGCGCGGATTGCCGTTTTAATTTGTCTATTTCTTCTTCCATTTTTGCAAGCCGCTCTTTTGAAACGGCGTCGGTCTCTTTGCGCACGGCGGCGCGTTCAATTTCAAGCTGGCGCAGTTTACGCTCGACAGCGTCGAGTTCTGCCGGCATTGAGTCTATTTCCATTCTCAGCCTGCTTGCCGATTCGTCAACCAGATCTATGGCTTTATCGGGCAGAAACCTGTCGGTAATATATCTTGAACTTAAAGCCGCCGCCGCAACTAAAGCCGAATCTTTAATTTTTACTCCGTGATGAACTTCGTATTTTTCTTTTATGCCGCGCAGTATCGCTATAGTGTCTTCTACGGAAGGCTCGCCGGTATAAACCGGTTGAAAGCGCCTTTCTAAAGCCGCGTCTTTTTCAATATATTTTCTGTACTCGTCAAGCGTAGTGGCTCCGATAAGTTTAAGCTCGCCTCTTGCAAGCATGGGCTTGAGCATATTTGCCGCGTCAACCGCGCCTTCTGAAGCGCCCGCGCCGACTATAGTGTGAAGTTCGTCAATAAAAAGAATTATTTTGCCGTCGGCAGCCTGTATTTCTTTCAGCACGGCTTTAAGACGGTCTTCAAATTCTCCTCTGTATTTTGCGCCGGCTATCAAAGAGCCCATATCAAGAGCCGTCACTTTTTTATCTTTTAAAGTTTCGGGAACGTCTTTAGAAATTATTCTCTGAGCAAGCCCTTCTACGATTGCGGTTTTCCCTACGCCCGGCTCGCCGATTATTACGGGATTATTTTTCGTTCTGCGCGATAAAACCTGAATGCAGCGCCGTATTTCCTCGTCCCTGCCGATAACGGGGTCAAGTTTTCCGCGTTTTGCAAGTTCGGTCAAATCTCTTCCGTATTTTTCAAGAGCCTGATATTTGCTTTCAGGATCCTGATCGCTGACTCTTTGTCCGCCTCTTATTGCGGCAAGAGCTTTTAAAACCGAATCTTTGTTAAGCCCGTATTTTTTTAATATTTCAGATATTTTTTCTTTGCTTTCCTGCGTCATAGCCAGAAAAATATGCTCGGTTGAAATAAAATCGTCTTTTAAATCTTTTGCCGCTTTTTCTGAATTTGAAAGTATTTTATTTAAGCTTTGCGAAATATATAAATTTCCGCCGGAAACTTTCGGCCTTTTTTCTATTTCAGCCAAAACGTCTTTTAAAATATTTTCAAATACGAAGTCTTGCCTGCCTTCCGGCGCAATTTTTTTTATTATTGCCGCAACTATCCCTTCTCTTTGTTTAAGCAAAGCGTATAATAAATGTTCGCAAACGAGTTCCTGATTGCCGTATTCGCCGGCTATATTTTGCGCATCGGCCAGCGCTTCCTGAGACTTTATGGTAAACTTGTTTAAATTCATGATAAACCTCCGTTAAAAACAAAATGTTTTTGCCGGCGCTTTATAATAAAAATAGCGCTCATGCTGCTTGAGTGCTATTTTAACAGCAAAAAAAAATTTTGTCAACCGTTTTTTTATTTTAATTATTTTTCGTTTTTCTTATTTAATTCTATGCATTTGCGGATTTCTTCAATGGCGGAGTTGAGTTTTTTCTCGTATTTAATTTGTTCGTCCAAAACGAATTTCATCGCTTCGGTTATAGGATCTGGAAGCTTGTCATGCTCGAGTTTTGTAACTTCTTCGGCGTTGTAGCCAAGACTGATTCTTGCGGGAACTCCGACTGCGGTGGCGTTTGCGGGAACGTCGTGCGTTACTACGGACGCGGCGCCTACGCGGGCATTGTCGCCCACTTTAATTGCGCCTAAAATGATAGCGTTTGAACCCAAAACTACATTGTTGCCTATGGTGGGATGTCTTTTTTCTTTTTTTAACGAAGTGCCGCCCAGAAGAACGCCTTTATATATAAGAACGTCGTCTCCGACTTCCGAAGTTTCTCCGATAACCACTCCCATTCCGTGATCAATAAAAACGCGCCGCCCGAGCTTTGCTCCCGGATGAATTTCTATACCGGTTAAAAATCTCGATACGTGCGAAAGAAAGCGCGCAAAGAAATAAAGTTTCCGTTCCCAAAGCCAGTGAGAAAATCTGTGTATAGCTACGGCGTGAAGTCCCGGATAACAAAAAAGAACCTCCGGCCATGAACGCGCCGCGGGATCTTCGTTAAAAATATTTTTTATGTCTTCTTTTAATAATTTAAACATAATAAGAAGCTGCCGCTTGTTTTATTTTTACTTTATTATAGCATTTTTACAATAATAAGAGCATTAAGCTATCGCTAAGCCGGCGCTTGTTTTATTTTTACTTTATTATAACATTTGCGCAATAATTGAATATAAAAATAAAAAAAGGCTCCTTATTGAAAACGGAGCCTTTTTTAAAAAATATTTTAACTCTTATTTCTTCTTTGCTTTTTTAACGGCCTTTTTTACTACTTTTTTAGCTGCTTTTTTAGGAGCGGCTTTTTTCACAACTTTCTTTACGGCTTTCTTAACGGCTTTTTTAGGAGCTGCCTTTTTTGCTTTCTTTTTGCTGCCGCCTCTGCTCATTACGGATCTGGAAATATCACCGGCTTTATCTATGAAATAAAGATATCCCGACTCTTTCTTCAAACCGACTTTCGCAACCTTTGCCGGCTTTCCGCCTTTTTTTCCGCCTCTTGCCATTAAAGCTCTTGATACATCGCCCTGTTTGTCAATAAAATAAAGATATCCCGCTTCTCTTTTTACGCCCACTTTCTGAACTTTTTCTGCCATTGTACACCTCCTGTTTTTATGGTGCGTCATTTATTTATTTTCGCCGGATGATCCCGGAGTTTTTTCGTTGCCGTTTGACTGAACCGTATCTTCTTTTTTCGTTATTATTTTATCTTTTAACCAACTGTCAACAATATCTTTTGAAAACCTGTATTGCCTGCCTATTTTTGAAGCAGGGATTTTTTTCATTCTTATTAAACTGTATATTTTGGATTTTCCTATTCCTAAGTATTCGGAAAGTTCCTTAATATCCATTATCTGTTTATTAGTATTTTTATTTTCCATTTTTTATCTTTCTTTATTATAGATTTATGTTTGTTATTAAGATATTATAAATATTATTAAATTTTGTCAAGTATTATGTTTGAATATGTTTGAATATCTGTCAGTTATTAATTTTATTATATTTTATGTTTTAACATCGTTTGCTATTATCTAATGAGTTTTTATCATTTTTATTATTGATTAACGTTATCTATTGTTATACTTTAGCAAATAAAAAAACAGGCAAAAGATTTTAACTCTTTAGGCCTGCTGTATTTGCTTCAAAACCGTTTTTACGGCAAAAGTTTTTTCTATTGAATAAATATTTTCGGATTTATCAAATCTATGCCTTTTCTGTGCATATTTGCAAACATGTATTTTGCCACTGAAATCATCGTTAAAACGTCGGCCATAGCCCTATGGCTTACTTCAACTTCAACTCCTACGGCAACAGCTATGTCGCCGAGCCTATTTGAATCAAAAGAAAAATGATTTCTTGCAAGGAACAAAGTATCTATATACGGCAAAGACGTTAAGTTTATACCGCTGTCTTTTAATTCTTTGCACACAAAAGACAAATCAAATTTGGCATTATGACATACAAGCGTTGACGAGCCGATAAAAAGCGCCACGTCTTTTGCAATGTCGGAAAATAAAGGCGCGTCTTTTAGCATGTCGTCGTATATTGAATGTATTTTTGAACATTCAGGCGGAACGGGACATTCCGGATTTACAAGAGTTTCATATTGCTCTTCTATACCGTCTTTTATTTTTAACATCGCTATTTCAACTATTTTCGCCCCGCTAAAAGGGTTGAGTCCCGTAGTTTCTATATCCAGAAAAACAAGATTGTCCGGTTTATTTGTCAGCATTGTATCTCCGTATTGTTTTAACTTTGTCTTTTAATACTGCGTCATTTTTAAAAAAATTACGGCTGCGCTTATATAACACAAAACGGTAAACGCGCCCCAAAAAGCTTTTAACAAAATTCTTTTCGGCTTTATTTTAAACAGTTTGCACCATGCAAAATAACAGTATCTGAAAACTACCGAAATCAAAAGGGCTAAAGCAAAATTAACCGCGGCTATAACGGCAAAAACTACAGCCGAACCTATCAAAGGACCGGCCATTATGTCGGTAAGTATAAGCTGTTTATTTATAAAATAATATAACAGCGCGCTCATACAATAAAGCACTGCCAGAAAAACCGGTTTATACGTATAAAACATTTTTACCTCAGTTCTATTCCTATATTTCTAAGTTCGTATATGGCGTCGTCGCTTCCGCAATAAGCGGCCTTTTTAAGATATTCAACTGCATCGTTTATCCTGCCGATTTCCTTATAAGACAGCCCGAGCATATAATTGGCTTTATCGCTGTCTGGGTTGACGCTTAAAGCTTTCAAATACCAGCTTATAGCTTCATTATAGAGTTTTTGGTCAAAATAAATGCTTCCTATTTTAATATAGGAAACGATAAAATCTGGATTTACGGCAATAGCTTTATTGTAATATGTTAAAGCCGAAGCGTTATCATTGAGCTTAACGTACATATCGCCGGTATTGCAATAAGCGGCGACAAAAGAGTAATCGGATTCCATCGCTCTTTTATAATACGACGCGGCCTCAAGATACCGCTCTTCCTCTCTGAAAGTATGCCCTATAAGATTATAAAAGCCCGACTGACTGAAATTTCCGGAAAGCAAAGCTCTTCTGTACCATGCCCTTGCGTTTTCCTGCATTGCGCAGCTGCGATAACATAAACCTATAAGCAAATAGGATTTTTCAACGTCGGGAGCAAGGCTTATAGCCTTTTCAAGATAGCGGGCTGCTTGTAAAAAATCATCTTTGTTGTTTGAGTTTACTGCTTTTTGATAAAAAGCGTCGCCAAGACAATAGTAAGTTTCCGAATTGCTTCCGTCGGCTTCAAGAGAATGTTGAAAATATTTTTCAGCCGAAGAATAATTGCCCAGCTTAGAAAGCACAATACCGTAATTTCTGAAAAATTCCGCGCCCGACGCGCCCAGATCATAAGATTTATCATAATACTTTGCAGCCATAAAATATCGTTCATTAATAAAATAATTGTTGGCTTTCTGAAGTATGACGTCTTTTGAATAACCTAAATTTCTTAAGTAATAAACTCCGGCTAATCCGGCGATAAAACAAATTGTTATTATCGCGCTTATCACAAAATTTTTATCGGGTTTATTTTTTTTCTTCAGTATTTTCATTCTATTGTCCGTTAAATTGTAATTTTGCGGCGTTCCAGCGCCACAGACGCGTTAGAGCGGCCGGCGTCTTCAAGAAGTTTTTTCATATTTAAAGAATTTTGCCGGCTTGAATGGATAATGTAAATAAACGCGTCTTTGTCCTGATTTTCCAGCCACCTGCTAATTCCGGAAAAATCCGGATGATCTGAAAAAATATCGTACTTTTTTACCAAAGCTTTGCTTTTAATTTTAGATTTATATTCGCCGCTGAGAAGGCGCGCCGCCGCGCTTTGAGGACTTACGTAATTTACTATCATTACGGAGACGTCTTTTTTTGCAAGCATTACGGGAGCAAGCTTTTCAGACATTCCGTAATCCATATCGCCGCTTGCAGATAAAAGTATCATCTGAGCGTCGTATCCGCGCACCATTTGCTGTCTTAAACCTTTAGGCAAAACCGAACCGCCGTTATAGACTTCCGGCAAAAACCATCCGCCGCTTTTTTCTAAAGCTTCTTTCTGATACAAAGCGTTCATAACGTTTGCGCTGGGGGAAACCGAATACACGGGAATATCTTTTGACAAAAGCCCTTCTTTCTGCATAAGATTTATTTCGTAGAGAACTTTTTGAGTTCTGTTAAAAGCCAAAGCGGGTATCCAGACGGTTTTCCCTTTGGAAACCGACTTTATCAAATCTTTTCTAAAAACCTCGTAGTCTTTAAAATTAAGAGAATGTCTGTCGTCGGCATAAGTGGCTTCAATAAAAAGCGCGTCGGCTTTTTGGGGAATATCGGGCAAACCGGTAAGCCTTGAATAACCGCTTCCAAGATCTCCGGAAAAAACTATTTTTTTGCCGCCGGCTTCAAATATGACGCT
>JAISRM010000014.1 GCA_031273645.1 Endomicrobium sp. | reverse complement strand
TCAAGGATAACTTTTTATGAATGAAAAAATTAAAAAATTTATTGCTTTTGCGTCGGCTGCGGCAATGTTTGTCTGTCTTATAAATCCTGAGATTTCTTTTGCCGCGTCTGATACGCGCGCGTCCGTCCGCATAGGAGCCGATCAGCCGGAAGCCGGACGGAAAGCCCTCAGTTTTGACAATTTTAATATTCCTTTATCGGCCGGAAAAATAACCTCGTCGCATTATTACGGCAGTCCTTATACCGTAATTAATATACAAGATTTGCATTGTCATCCTCAAGTTCAGAGAAATATTGCAAAGATAATAGATTCTATAGATAAGCAATATGCTTTAGACAAAGTCTATCTTGAGGGAGCTTCAACAAATGCTGCTTCCGGATCTCTATCTGATTTTATGAAAACCGAAATCGGAAAAGACGTCGTAGAAACTTTAGTTGACGAAGGGTATATAAGCGGGACAGAATATTATTCTCTTATAAACGAAAAAAATGAAATTATTTCCGCAATAGAAGAAAAAGAAATTTACGATGCAAATATAGAGCTTCTTAACGCAATAATTTCGGCTGCTCCAAAAGTCGAAGAGATATGCCTGCAAATGCTTAAAGAACTCTCCCCCGTAATCAAGGAATATTCAAACTCCGACGCCAGAAAACTTGAACGTATTATAAGAAGACACGAGAATAAAAAAATTGATTCCGGCAAATATTATTTAAAACTGATTAAATTTGCCAAAGAAAAAAATATAGACGTTTCGCCATATAAAAATATATCCGCTTACGCCGAATTTTCAAACGGCATTGAAGATATAAACAGGCAGAAAGTTTCAAAACAAATGGGAGATTTTTTAAATATTCTGAAATCAAAATTTTCATATGAGGAATTTAACAGACTTTCTGCAAAAAGCGCAAATTTCTCAAATCTTGAAGATATAGCTTCAGACCTTGTGTTTTTGTCTGAGAAATATTCCGTATTTGAAAATAATAAATTTTATGAACTTCAAAAATTTTTCACATATTTGCGTTTTTTGACAAACGTAAATCCTATGGAATTTGCAGATGAAGAAAAAGCTTTTGTAGAAGAGTTAAAACTTGCCTGCGTTGCAGACGAGTATGAAGCCCAAATTGTTTTTCTTGCCGATTTCATACCCGAGATAAAGAGATATTTTACTGCCAATATTACTCCGCAGGAGCTTGAGGCCTTTGATGCGCGCTTCAAAAAATTCAAAGAGATTTGGTGCTCTTATTTTTCAGAAAATTCTTGGCGGGAACTTGATAAATACGCCGATATATTAAAACAATATCACGCTAATAATATTAAAAGAGATAAAATATTTTCCGACATAATTGTCCGCGGCGGTAAGCCCGGGGTTAAAGTAATGGTAACCGGAGGTTTTCACAGCAAAGGTTTGGAAGAATTTCTTCAGAAGAATGCCGTAAACTACATTTTGATAACTCCGAAAGTCAACGGAGACGTCGCATCGGCTTATGAAACATATTTAAATGTTATAAAGAGTTATAAAAGCATTATAAAAAACGCCATAAACATAAAGCCGTTCTATGAAAACGCCGTTAATGAAAGCCTTCCCAATCTTATCGGGGCGTGTTTTAAGGTTCTTGAAACAAAACCTTTAACGCTAAAGGCTAAAGAAGACGGAGTAAAAGAATATATCAATATTTATTTGAACTCTCTTAAAGACATCGGCGGAGTTTATGTCTCTTCATGGCAAATAGACGAATATTCTGCAAAAGAAATAAAATTCAGCGTAACGTACGCCGATAAACGAGATCTTTCCGTTAAAGTTGAAAAAACTTATACGGCAAAAAACGGGAAAGTTCAAGAAATCAAACAGAGCGGCGGGTCTTCGTCAAACTCTTCTTTTTTTAATCCTTTGTCAATTATCAACCCTTTTTTCAAAAACACCAAAACAAAATCTTATAGATTTTATACTTTTATCGTTATTCCGGTTTTGGAAGAATTTGTTTTCAGGTTTTCGCCTTTTACGGCAGCCGGATTTTTCTTTGCAGAGTCCATGTTGTTTGCGCCGTTTGCGATCACCATAGCAGGTATGCTGTTGTTTGCGTGGGGGCATAAGATTGCCGATGACATAGCGTTTAAAACAAATTCTTTGACGCAAAAAAGAAACTACTTTTCAATAGGCGTTTTGGGCTTGCTTCTTTCAGGAGTATATTCTGCGCTTTTTATCATTTTTCCGTCTGCGCCGTGGATCGCTTTGACCGTAACCTTGTCTCTTCATTCAATTAATAATATCTTGTCTTATTTGGGCATAATAAAAAATCCTATGTTGAGCATGATCAAACAGAATACATTAAGCGATAAACCCGAAACAGCGGTTAAAAAATATCTGCCGGATACGGTAGAATCATTAAAAAAAGTTATTGACAGTCCTTATTTCAATGATATTTCCCCGCAGCTTCAGGAAAAATATAAAGATATTGTTTCGCATTTTGAGGAGCTTGTTGATTTGGATAATAATTATGATTTGCTTATAGAAGCTTCTGAACTTGCCTTTGAATTTATCAGCTCTTTAGAATCGCAGGCCGGTATAGAAGAAAAATATATAAGAATTGTTTTGACAAAATTAATAGTAATGTCTTTGGCAGACATAGGCGGATATATATACGGCAAAGACGGCGTTTCTTTTCTTGAGCGTCTTAAAGACTTGCTTGAAAAAAACAAGTATTATGTTGAAC
>JAISRM010000209.1 GCA_031273645.1 Endomicrobium sp. | reverse complement strand
CAGTCCGGTTTTAACTTTTAAACTGTCCACTTTTAAATTTTAAATAACATTAAACGGGCAAAAATCAATAAGTTTTGTTCTTGACACTATTTGTTTTTAATGTTATGATTTTCTTCGGCTATGAAGATAAAAATACTTGCAATTCTGCAAAAAGAACTCAAGCGCAGAATAACCATCATGCTTATCCCACACGGCAAAATAAAACCTAGGAAATTAAGCGTTTCCATACTTTTTTTGGCAGTTGCGCTTATTTCGTGGACTTCCGTAACCGTTTGGACGGGATATATTGCCGGACAGCACATAGATTACATTAAAACTAAAACTGACAACAAAATAATGAAAATCCGCCTCCTCTTTTTTGCCGATCAAATTGAAAAAACAAAAAATCTGTTTGAAAAAGTACAAGTAAACGACGACAAGCTCCGCTCTCTGCTTGCTCTTGATTCAAAAAAATCTATCATTGAAGAAGGTCTCGGTTATAATTTCGGCGAAGGCGGGCCTACTGCCGCGCAGGCAAACGCTTTTGCTCTTATTTTAAAGGGCAATATCAACAAAATAGATTCAAATTTTTTATCTCTTAAAACAAATATGTTAAAAGAGCAATACAATTATATGCAGAAAAGCTACACTGAAATAATGTCTCACATACAAGATCAAAAATCGCTTTTTATGGCCACGCCGAGAGGCTGGCCGGCCGAAGGAAGAATATCGTCGGTGTACGGTTTTAGGTATCATCCTTTTTTTCAAACGAAAGATTTACATTCCGGCCTTGATATAGCAAACCGCAAAGAAACTCCCGTTCGCAGCACGGCAAACGGAAAAGTTATATTTTCCGGGTGGCAGTCAGGATACGGCAATATCATAGTAATAGATCACGGATACAATTATAGAACGGCCTACGCGCATCTGGCAAAAAGGCTTAAAAAAGTAGGCGATTATGTGCAAAGAGGCGACGAAATAGCCTTGATGGGAAGCACCGGAGCGACTACCGGAACGCATGTTCATTACGAAGTTCATTATAAAGGTAAGCCTGTAAATCCGATGTCTTATCTTCAGGATTATTTTTTTACCCAATCTGAGAGGAATTATTATGACAAAAAAAAATTCAAAAAGTTTGCTTGAAGCCGTAGAGACGCTTATAGGCGAAAACGCCTTTTTTGAAGGAACGCTTAAAACCGACAAACCCATACGCGTTGACGGCAGATTTAAAGGGAACATTGAAAAAGCTTTCGGAGTAATTATAGGAGAAAAAGCGCTGATAGAAGGCGACATTAACGCCGAAGCCGTAGAAGTAAACGGAACGGTGCAGGGAAACATTAACGCCGCCGAATACATCGAGCTTATGCCTACGGCAAAAGTTACCGGAGATATAAAAACTAATATTTTATCCGTCGCCGAAGGAGCGCGTTTTGAAGGCAAATCTTCAATGTCGCCGTCTTTGCAGGAAAAAGAAAACAACGGAGCGGCAAAAAAATGATGAATTTTTTAAGAAAACACATGCGTAAAATCTTCATAATAACAATAATTGCCTTTATAGGCGGCACTTTTATGGGATTTGGCGCATACCTGTTTGGTCCGGCTGCAGATTATGAAACCGCAGCCACCGTAAACGGTTCAAAAATACCGCTTAAACTTTATGAAGCCATATACAAAAACTCTTTGGCAATGGTGCAAAACAGCATAAATAATAGTTTGACCGAAGAACAAATGACTCAAATAAAAGTAAACACCATTCACGCTCTTGTTCAAGATGAAATCTTCTTCCAGCAGTCTAAAAATTACGGGATACTCGTTTCAAACGCGGAATTAAGAAGCGACATCGAATCGTCGGCGATGTTTAAAAATTCCGGAGGCAGATTTGACGCCGGAATTTATTATAATTTTTTAAGATCTTTGAATATGACGCCTAAAGATTATGAAAATCTCAGAAGGAAACAAATTGCGGGAGAAAAACTTAAGATAGTGCTTGCCTCTTCAATAAAAATATTCGACACCGAACTTCAGGAAGCAAAGAAGACCAATGCGGAAATAACCAAAGACGCTCTTTTACAGACAAAAGCAAATACTATTTTAAACGAATGGTTTACGGGCATAATAAAGAATTCAAAAATTTCAAGCAATGAGCTTATACTCAAATAACAACGCCGTATTTCCGCAGTTCTTCTTTTAATTTTAAGTACGGAAGCCCGACTACAGTGTAATAATCGCCGTATATCTTTTCAACAAAATCGTCGTTATCGTCCTGAACCGCATAAGCTCCGGCTTTATCCATATGTTTTCCAAAAAGCTGCCTGAGATTTTTTTCCGGCAGCTTTTTCATTTTCACTACCGCGCGATCGTAAAAAACGGAACGTTTTTTTAAAGTTCCGTCTATAATGGCCACCCCCGTATAGACCTTATGAAAGCTGCCGTTTAATTCTCTTATAATTTTTTCGGATTCTTGCGCAGTTTCGGGTTTTCCTACTATTTTACCGTTTAAAAACACTATAGTGTCGGCCGATAATACAAGAGCGTCCGGATTGTTTTTTGACACTGCCTCGCCCTTTCTTAAAGCCAGCTCTTTTGTTATGCTTGAAGGTCTGA
>JAISRM010000183.1 GCA_031273645.1 Endomicrobium sp. | reverse complement strand
GACGGGAAAGAATTTACATGTAATCGCAGAAATAAAAAATGTCCGATAATAAAAAGATTTGGAAAGGCGGTAAAATGAATGCGGATTATATTGCGCAAAATATCGGTAAGTCTGTGTTTGTTGTTATTATTTTCGTCGTCGGGTTTTGCGTTGGATATTTTTACGCGACAAAATCAGATAGTGGACAGTATAGAGCAGACGTTGCTGAATATGAGAGAGAACAACAGGCTCTTATTGAACAATATAAATCAGACTACGAAAGAATTGGAAAATCTACAAACGCGATTAGCGGACTTGTCGACGACACACGACAACACGTTGTCGCGGTGGACAGCGGAACGACAGACGCACTTGAACTACTCCGCGAACTTAGAGAAATCAATAAAAAGATACAAGCTCTTGTTGACGATAGCGGCGGGGATAGTAGCAGTGTTGGCGGTGGAACGGGCAATTAAATAGACCGCAATGAATTGAAAAATATTGCGTTATAATTTTTTAGAACGCAATTATTGAGGACAAAAATGAAAATATTAATCAACCGTTGGGCATTTAAGGACACATATACGATAGGCAAACTATATGTAGATAATAAATATATATGTGATACTCTCGAAGATAAAGTGCGTCCGGACGGTATAAAAATCGCAGGGGATACGGCTATCCCTGCTGGCAAATATTTAAGCGGCTTAACTTTTTCCATGAGATTCCAAAAATATCTGCCGGAAATTTTTGATGTTCCGAAATTTGCCGGTATCAGAATCCACAGCGGGAATACTGCGGCAGATACCGACGGTTGTATTTTGGTGGGGAAAAATAAGGAAGCGGGGAAAGTGCTTGAGAGCCAAGAGACGATGAAAATAATTATGACATTGTATAAAGAAGCTGTTGAGAAAAATGAGCCGATAATAATTGAAATAATATGTTTGTAATTCCTATAAAGCCATTAAGTGTTAATCAAGTTTGGCAAGGGCGTCGGTTTAAAACCGATGACTACAAACAATATGAACGAGATGTCAGTTTGTTTTTGCGCAACGTTAAAACGATACGCGGGCAAGTGAAAGTATTTTATAAATTTTACGTTTCAAATATGCTTGCCGATATTGATAATTGCATTAAACCGCTGCAAGATATTCTTGTTAAAAATAAAGTTATAGAAGACGACCGGTTTATTATTGAGCTTTGCGCAATGAAATTTAAAGTAGAAAAGGGTATGGAAAAAACAGAAGTTACTATTTGCGGGGTATAAATGCCTTACATAAAACAGGACGATTTTCAATTAGGCGAGGTGTCGCCGGAGTATGCGGCAAAAAAGGTTATTTTAGGCTCTAATAAAGCTTTGAAAAAAGCCGAGAATGTTTCTATCGGCGCAGGCGGGTCTATTGAAAAACGCGGCGGGTCGTTGTTGCTTGCCAAATCTGCGGACTTTGTCGACGCCCTGTCATCTTTTAGTTTTGTCTTTAACCGCTACAATTCTTATTTCTGCCTGATTTTGCCTAACTCCTCAGGCATAGCTACCAAGCTGCGAATTTTTGACAATATCGGTAACTTAATTACGGGGACGGATATTAATTTGCCGTATGCGCCTGAGGACGTAAAGAATTTAAATTATTTTCAAGCCAATGACGTAATGTTTTTTTATTGTTCCAATTATCCGGTTTGGGTGTTGAAGAGAACGGATACAACGGTTTTTTCTTTTGAGCTTTACCCTGTTTCGCGTTTTGTAAATATTATAAATAACAGAGAAAAAATAAAGCTATACAAAGACAGCAACAATCAATGGAAAGCTCAGATTGACAATACGTCAAGCATTAAGGAAGGTTTTGAACTTTATTTAAAATTTTTAATTGAACAAAAAAATAAAGTTATTGCGAATTTATCGGCGGAAAGCGAAATGTTTGTCGGGCTGAATTTTGCGTTAACAATTCAAGCCGAATTTTCTGCGACGTTTTCGTTTCAAATTTCCGACGACGGAGTAAATTTTACCGAATACAACAGCTACAGCGTTTTATCAAATACGACCACAAATATAATTGCAAGTTTTGAAAAACCTAAAATTTTTAAAATTATAAATACCGGCGCAAATCCTATAACCGTTGCCGTCAGCGCAGATAGTTTTTACGTTTACCCTTCTTTTCAAATTGATTCAATAGATACGCAGCAGCTAAACCTTACGATTTTGTCCGACGAGAACGAAGGAATATATAATTTTCTTTTTAAAATAGAGACTGTCGCAAGTTTCAGACAGGCGATACCGCATATGAAAACGTGGAATACGTCCGACGATACGCCGCCGCCTTTTGCAGGATCTGTTTGGTTTAACCGCCAGCCTGAATCCGCCTCTTCTCCGGCGGTTTTTGGCAAAAGCATATCCGAAGGAATGGCAAACGACGGGCAAAGAATGATATTTGCCAGCGACCACACGGATTATGATACAAGATACAGTTTTCCGAATGTGATTCACTTAAAGAATTTAGGAATTACCTTATCATCCGGCTCGGGACATAGAAGTTTTGGCATTTACGCTCATAAAACAAACGGCGAAATGATTTTGCTTCACGGCGCAAGCAACGACCAAGTTCCAACAGGAACATTGTTTTACGTTGATTTAAACGTGGACATAGAAAACGTTGATTTTATACGTATTACAATGGATATAGATTACGTTATGACTGTATATTCAGTTTCGGCTGTAGAGCAGATACAGGGCAATATAGAAAATGCAAGAAGCACATATCAATACTGCTTGCAAAAAGAAATAGAACGCTATGGCGCAGGTTGTATTTTTCAAAACAGGCACATTTTAGCTCAAACTTCTATAATTGCGTCGGCTATCGGCGCATACGATAATTTTGATAACCGCGTTCAGAATGTAGTTGCCGATGACGCGCCGTTTCAAATTATCCAAAGCACTTTTAAGTATGGGAAAGTTTTACATATTGTGCCGTTTAAGCAGGGGCTTTTGGCGCTTACGACCGACCAAGAGATAATGATTTACGGGCAAGGAGCGTTAACCCCTTCTACCGTTTCGCAGGAAATTATAGGCGAGAGGGGAAGCGAAAACATAAAACCCGTAATAATGGAAAACGGATTTTTGGGCGTTGAAAGGGGCGGCAATATTTATTTTCAAAATTACGATTTAAGCACCGGCTCTTACGGGCGCGTTGATATAAGCCAATATGTTAAGCACCTTTTTAAAGGCAGGGAAATCGCGCGCATTGAAATGCTGTCGGCGTCTGATAATTCTGTTTATATTTTGTTTAACGACGCAACAATGATTAAACTTTATATTGATTTTCAAAAAAATATTCTTGCTTATACGAGATTTGTTATCGACGGAAACATTAAAACAATTTGCGCGATTGACAACATTGACAGGAAGTATTTGTATGCCGTAGTTGAGGATAAGCTTGTAAAGCTTGAAAGTCAGGAAACGGACAATTATTTGGATTTTGCAATAAAAATTGAATCCGACAATATAAATTCTTTTGTTGTGCCGGCGCAGTTGAGCGGCGAGATATTTGCCTTATGTTATGACGGCGCAGGATGTTGGTATGAAAAGGTCGACGAAACTGTCGGGCAGACGCATACGCTGCAAAAAAAGGCAAATAAAGTTTACGTCGGCAATGCTTATATCAGCGAAATAGAAACTCTGGATTTAGGCGGAGCTGACGACGAATTTAGCGCGGACAAATCGCGTATTTCCAACGTGATGTTTGATTTAGGCGACACGTACCAACTTTCAATTAATAAAACCGAAATCCCTTTGAGGTTTGACGATACGGGGTATTTGCATAAACATGACGGGAAGAAAAAAATTACGGTTTTTGGAAACAGCAGCGTTGAAAAGACGATAAAAATAAAACATGCGCTGCCGCTGCCGTTTAAGATTTACAATATCAATATGAGCGCGAGGTAAATATGCCTATACCGACATTAAGCAGTGATTTTGCAAACAACGCTGATTTGTATAATAACGCGCAGCGCGCTTCGCCGGATTATGTTGCGGCAAATACGATTAACGGGTCGCAACAATCAATCGGGCAGGGCATAGGCGGCAATTTTAGCATAATTTCCGACGCGGCTCAGTTTGGGTTTAATTCCATTTTTGGAGCTTTCACAAAACCGAAAGCCGCAAATTTGAAGGCGGCAGAAATTGAGGGTAATGCCGAGCTTCAAAAGATAGCGAATGATTTTAATGCTGCGGAACTCAAGCGCTACGGGCGGGATTTATTAGAAACCTCGTTGAAGAGTTATTTGCAAGAATTATCGCGGGCTAAAAGTTTTGTCGGAACGCAAAAGGCGGCAATGAGCGCGGGGGGCAGTTGGAGCGGCTCAACGTTTGACGCATTCATCGATGACAGTATAGGTAAAGTTAATGAGGATATAAATAATAAAAGCGAGAGCGTAAACAAAGAACTTGCGGGCATTTATTTGCAGGCGGATATGCTGAATTTACAAAGCGAAGTGAATTTAAAAATGGCGAAGGCGCAGGCAAAAGGAATACGTTCTGAAGGTGAAATGGCGGGAATTTTAAGTATTTTTGGACTGGGGTAGAAAATGAATAAATCGGAAGATACTAATATTGCTGACGCATTGGACAAAGAGTTCGGGGCTGAAATTGACAATAATATTGTCATACGCTTAAACCCGCGCTTAGAAGCGTTTGCGCAAAATTTGGCAAAAGGGCTGAGCGCAACGCAGGCCTGGAGCCAGACTTATCCAAAAAACAGAAAAGAAAAGATTTTGCGCAAAACAATTAGAGAAGAAGCCTGCCGGAAACTGAAAGAAAACCCTGACGTGAAACGCAGGGTAATACAAATACAGCGAGAGGCTTGTAAAAAAACTATTTTGAGTTTACGAGGCAGTCTTGAAATATTATCAAATTTGGCGCGCGACAAAAATGTTCATACAGCTGTACGCAGGGCTTCAGCTAACGACATTAAAGACTTTCATTTAAAAAAATACGGCGAAGAGGTAGCCGTAAACCTAAAAGCCGACAAGAATTTAAATTTAACGGTGAATTTGGTTAAAAGCAATGATTGATTTAAAAGTTTCGATACCGCAGGCGTATGATTTTTTGTTTGACAATACTAAGCTGTATAAATTTTGCAGCGGCGGACGCGGCAGCGCCAAGACTTGGTCTTTTTTGACCTATTTGATAATTGAAGCTTTAGACGCTAAAAACGAAATATTGATTGCAAGAAAGACCGAAAAATCAATCAAACGTTCGGTAAATAAAGAGCTTGTTAATGCGATAGAAAGATTAGGCGTTTTAAAATATTGTCAAATACAGTCCGACAGAATTTTGTTTGTCAACGGCTCTGAAATATCTTATACAGGTTTAAAAAATGTTGACGAACTCAGAAGCGCAAGATTTAACAAATTGTTGATTGAAGAAGCTCACAACATCACCGAAAACGATATTGACGTAATAGTGCCTACTTTAATGAGGCACAAAAATCCTGAATTTTTAGCTATTTGGAACAAGCAGACAGACAATGATTCTATAAATAAGTTTGTAGAAGCCAACAAGAACAGAGACGATTTTGTTTACAGACATACGACGTTTGCAGATAATCCGTTCCTTCCGGAAAAACTTGAAACAGAAAGGCAGAATTGCCTGAAAAACGAACCTGAAAAATACGCTTGGATTTGGCTGGGCGCGCCAATGCCTGAAGGCGAAGAGGCGCAATTTATAAGGACGGACGTTATAAAAGAAGCGCAAGCAAGAGAAATGCCGGATAATGAAAATTATCCTTTGATTTTAGGCGTTGACCCTAAGCGAGAGGGAAAGGACGACTTTGTTGTTGTGGCGCGCAAAGGTAAAAAAGCGTGGCTTGTTTGGCAGACTGACAAATATGTTGATACGCAGTTCGCAATATCAAAGCTTGCAGAAATCATAAATGACATGAATCCTTTATATGTGTTTATTGACAGCGGTAAAGGCGAGGGGATAACTGATTTTTTGAGAGCGCAGTATGCAAATAAAATTTATGAGGTTAAATTTGCAATGTCGCCTAACAAACCCGACATATACAGGAACAAGCGGGCGGAAATGTACGGACTATGCAGGACTTGGTTACAAGAGGGCGGCAGTCTGCCTGCGAATCCGTTTTGGCTTATAGACTTGGCTTCAGCGCGTTACGCGCCTGACAAAGACGGCAAAATTTTGCTTGAACCTAAAGAAAAAATAAAGGGACGCATTGGCAGAAGTCCGGGTTATGCAGACGCGTTGGTTTTAACTTTTGCGCTCGGACAAAATGTTGTGAAATACAACAATGCAAATTCAAACAATTTTATTATAAAAAGAAACAATTCATTTTTAGACAGATAGGAGTTTTATATGCCAACGCCTGTATTAAACGAACCTCAAAATGCGCAGCCGGCAAAACCTCAATCTATCGGCGCGCCCGAGATTAAAGCTGACGACAGCAGCGTTAAAATTGCAGATATGTTCCAAAAAGGCGTAAATAACAGCATAGAGCGTTTTAGCGATTTGCAAAAAGCCTATCAGGCTATGGCGATAAAAAAAGAAAATGCCGCAAAAGAAGATTTGGCGTGGCGTTGGCAAAATTCTATTGCTGAAAGTATCAATAAAATGCAATACGGCGGCGCTAAATTTAACAGCGTAGAAGATTTATTCAAAGACGCTGAAGAACGATTTAATGTTGCGGCAATAGGACAGTATTCGGAAAAACTTGTAAGCGATTGGAAAAAAAGCGACGCCGGAATAAAAAATCAGACTATCGGAAAAACAGCGCTGGGCGGAACTTGGCTGAAAAACGAATACAGCATAATGGATACAAACGCGCAAACTAAGGCGCGCCACAACAGTCTTTTGGCTTTTACGTCGTCAGATTATGATACGCAGCTCCAAGATTTGAACGACTACTTAAACAACGATACGCTTTTGACCGCGCAGGATAAATCAAAAGTTCTCTTAAGCTACAGGCGAAACTATCAGCTTGGGCAGGTTGATATTGATATTAACAATGACCCGCAAAAAACAAAAGATTTGCTTCAAAACAACGCCGACTATATGATTGATTTACTTCCAAATGAAAGGCAAGCGTTGATTAAAGCTGCGGATGCCGAAATTAAGCGCAGGCAAGCTGCCGGAGACAAAGAAAATTATGTGTGGAATGTTATATTTAACAATAGAGATAATTATGAGCAAATGAGCCAACTGTTGAATAAAGGGATTTCTGATAAAAAAACATTTGACAACGTTGTCGCGCCAATGTTTGAAGGATATTATGGCGAAAATAAAAAAAAGCTGTGGGAAGATATGATAGAGGCTAAGGACAAACTTGCCAAAGCGGGCGGCAGGGATGAAATGATTGCTTTTGCGCAAGCGGCGCAGCCTGTCGGCGACATGAGCGCTTTTGTTTTTAATCAAGGCGGAAAAAACGGCATAGAACATTATGATTACAAAAAACCGTTAGACGAAGAGCAAACCCAGCAATTTTTAAAAAGCGTTATGAACGGCAAAAAAACAAATTACAGGGATTTTATAACAAACGACGACGCGTTGAGCAAGATAAATATTTTAGATTACGAGCGCGTTAACGGCGAAAATTCTTTTGTAAAAAATACGAGAGCGGTAATTTCTGCAAGAAACGCATTTTACGACGCTGTAAGAAATTACGACGACGTAAACAAGCCGAAAATCGACATAAGAAAGACGCTTGGCGGGCAAGCGGTGGTAAGATTTGTAAAAACCGCAGAACACGGAACCG
>JAISRM010000173.1 GCA_031273645.1 Endomicrobium sp. | reverse complement strand
TATTTATTTTTAAAGTTTTATCAATAAATTCAAGCTGTTTTTGAATATTTTTTCCGTTCTTTGAAGAAGGCCATGCCACCCATAAACCGTATCGGCCGTCCATAACGCGGCACTCGGTCTCAAGGACGTCTTCAAAAATTACCGAAGCAAAAGCCTTTATTGAAGATTCTTTATTATTTATTTTAAATTTATTGATTTTAAAAGATATTGCGGAAGAGTTTTTGGAAACTATGTTTGATTTTAAGGAGTTGTACAAACTTAGCGCGGCGTCTCTTTTTATAACGGAAAATTGTCTGTAAACTTTTCCCTTATTTGCATAAACAGGAAAAATGATTTTTCCGTCTGAAAGAGAAATACCGGAAATTTTAAGCGAAGCGTTAAAAGTTACAGACATGCCGTTTTTATTGTTTTCTATATCTGTAACCGACAGCTCAGCGCCGGCCGTAAAAGAAAAAACAAAACCTATTATTGCGGTAAAAACCGCTTTACGTATAATTTGCATATTTGTATTTCTTTAAATGAATCTGCGCGCAGCAAGCTGCGCAGTATAAACGGTTAACTGATTCTTTAAACCTGAATTGCGGCTTGCGCCGACATTTTGCAGCTAAGCTGCTGCCCGCAACTTACTGCGGGATATATGTTAACAATTAAAACAGCACTTGCCAAGCGCAAAATCGCAAAATCGCGAAATCAAATTATCCTGCTCAAAGTCTTGAATGCGTGTTTTACTCATTTTTATATTCAAGCGACTACAAATTGCAGTCACTTGAATAATATAGGCGAGATTATCTTTTTTATTTCCAGCGCAACTTCTTCCAAACTTTCAGGAATGCCCGTGAGATTGTTCTTCTTTAGAAAGGAAGACCATTGTCTTGTTTTCATAGCATCTTCATAAAATTTCTTAGAGAACGCCTCAGGTTCGGCGGTTAGTTGCGTACCTCTGTTGTGAAATGTTTTCTTTAAAGCTTGTTTTAGGTCGGCAAAATCAATGGTACAATTCTTTAGTATGGTATAAACGTCGTAAAAATCCTTCATCCTACTGTTGATAAGACCAAGTTTTACCATAGCCTCAAACTTTTCCGCAATAACAACTTCCAGCGGATAACCTTTTAACTTAATCTTATCCTCAGAAAGTATGGACGGGAACATAATATCTTGCTTAGTCGGATATACAACATCACCAAAACCAAAATCTATCTGAACCTGCTGTTTTACCTGACCCAAAACGCCCGTGATTTTTATCCTTACGCCTTCATAATCAGCATCTTCTTTTATTCTTTCCGAGGTTATGGCATCAGGATTAAAGACAATCCCATCAGGCAGGTCAATACCGGCTATCTCTTTAAAGATTGATTCTATTTTTTTCGTGTCGCTTTTTAACTTTTCAGCCAAGAAATCAATATCAACGGTTGGACGCGATGTCGGCACATCCACAACAATCAGAAGAAGTCCGCCCTTCAATACAAAACTACCTTTATATTTTGAAATAGAAAGCCTATACAGCAGCCTTTCCTGAAAATACCGCAGCAAAAGATTATTGAAATCGACATCTTCCTTTTTGGCGATGTTCAAAAGTTTTGATTTAACAGAAGCTGCGATGTTAGAAAGATTTTTGTTTGTCATATTGTCATACCAATGCCATAATCCAAGGTTCCATAATTTTTTTAACTTTTAGTTTCTCTGACATTTCGTACAGCTTATTTATATTTTTATTCTTGCGCTTCATGTATTCGACAAGACTTTCTTTGGCGATGTCCATGCCCATTTTATTACGATACTTGAAAGCATCGCAAACGGCTCGTTCTGCATTGTATATTTTGAAGCTATGCTTGCCCTCTTTAACTTCCATAATGCCATAGTTAAAAGATTTGCTTACAAAAAAAACATTAGTCGGAGGATAAAAAAGTTTAGGCACGCGAACAGTTCTGGGGATTGCGACAGTTACTTTTGACGGGATAAAAGTTGTAAGTTTATGATATACTAGTGCAGAAAATCCTGCAATGACTGCATTCGGATAAGCAACGGACACGTCAACAAAGCTCTGGTTCTGTCCAAACATGCCAAACTGTCTGTAAAGACCTTGCTTTATCTTTATAAGTTCATTATTGTCGCAGAGGCTTTTTATATCATTACCCCTAAGCCCCATTGCTGTAAGTTCTTTAGTTTCTATATAACCTTTGATTTTCTTCATAACATTACCTTGCTTAAAGCGTATGCAAATTATAATAAATGCATACGGTTTAAGCAATTATTATGTTATAACTTTTTTTATAAAAAATGATACAATATTTTTGAAGATTCGCAATATGTTTTGCTTGCAAGTGCGGTTTTCTTGCGCCTTCAACATTTTGCCCCACAGGCAAAGTTACTCCGACGGGCATATAGTTGTCTCCGGCGTAAATTATTACGCTTCCTGCAAGAGACAGCTCTTTTGCCACAGCCGCAGACAACGAGATTGTGTGATGCGATAAAATTAAAACAGAAATGTCTTCGGATGCAAAATAATGTTTCTCATTGCAGTCAATAAAGGAAAATTCAATGCGGCCCAAATTGACAGATAATTTGGCGGGCTTTTCTATGCTTATAATATGATTATTTGCCATACATTAAAGTCTCCGTCTGTTTTAAGTCGCAAGATGGGCAAAAATGTTACATATAGTCTATAAAATTGTCTTTATTGATCACATTAACTTCTATATCAGGATACGCCTCTTTAAAAATTTTGACGGCGTGAACTTTTTTCAAACTGTTCCATTTAAACTCAAACGCTTTATACACTCCGCCGCTTTCATGTATTAAATCAATTTCCTGCTGTTGCTTCGTTCTCCAAAACCATCGTCTGGCAAAATTTTTTGCATACATATCTTTTTTAAGCAGTTCGCTCATTATAAAGTTTTCCCAAAGAACGCCTATATCATCTCTTAACGATATCGGGTTAAATGCTGAAATTAAAGCATTTCTAATGCCATTATCGTAAAAATATATTTTTATGCTGGCTTTAAGTTCATTTCTAAGATTTCTGCTAAAAGACGATACCTTATAGACAACAAAAGATTTTTCTAATAATTCTATATATTTTTCAACAGTTTTTATATTTAATCCTACTATTTGAGCAAGTTCGTTATATGATACCTGCGAACCCGCCTGAAAAGCCAAAGCTTGCAACAACTTTGTAATTTTATCTGATTTTTGTAAATTTCCCCAAAGTAAAATATCTTTATATAAATAGCTGTTTGCAAGCTCAAGCAATATTTCTTTCTCATTGCCTTTGTTTAAAACCACGTCAGGGTAATAGCCATAAATTAAACGAGTCTCTATATTGCCAAGTTCCTCTGCAACGCTTGTTTGCATTGATAATTCTTTAAAAGAAAACGGCAATAATTGATATTCCCATTTTCTACCGGTTAAAGGCTCATTAATTTTATTTGCCAATTCAAAGGAAGATGACCCTGTGGCTATAACTTTAATATTTGGAATATAATCTGTTATTAGTTTTATTTTCAGCCCGATATTTTTAATTAGCTGGGCTTCATCAATAATTAAAATTTTCTTGGAAGATATGATTGTTTTTAACCTTTCTGTGCTCGCATTTTCAAAAATAGCCTGCGTTTGCGGTTGGTCGCCATATAACCACAACACATCTTTGTCGCCATCAAATAAGCGACGCAATAAAGTAGATTTTCCCACTTGTCTTGCGCCATATATAACAATAGCCTTATTGTCTTGCAGTTTATTTGTTAAATTAGTTTCAAGTATTCTCTTTATATGCATATATATTCCAATAAAGTTATATTTTTTTAGCATTATAATACAATAAAGTTATATAAAATCTATACTGCGATATCAATTGTCTATCATTTTAAAACTCCAATTATTCTATAACTGCTTTTTTATTGCTGCTAAATCTTGGCGATTTTTTATAAGAACAAGATTTTTCGTATTGCTAAAACCAAATTCTTTTTTGTTGTTTTCTGACGTTAATATGCAAATCAACCTTCTTGCCGCCGCCGCAAATCTTTTGACTTTGTAAAATTTTTTTGAATCTTTATCATAAACAATATCATTTATGAAAAATCTTAAAATATCGCCTGTTAAATTTTAACGAAAGTTATTTATTTTTCACGACGCTTATAACGTCGGTGAAGTGACAAAAGCAATATGTTATCCTATCTTTTGTCCTCCAAAATTTGTAATCAGGAAGCAATACAAGCGAGGCTGGATATAAGGAAATAAAAATGAAAGCTGCAGCAAAGTATTTTAAGCTTTGGCGATGCGCCGCTGCGATGAAGTTTGAATTGAAACGCAAATGACAAGCGCCGCACCAAATCATATACAAAAAACATCGGGGAGACAGGACTTGAACCTGCAGCCTCCTGCTCCCAAAGCAGGCGCGATAGCCAATTACGCTACTCCCCGATCAACTGCTCAACTATAACTGTAAATTAAAAAACAGCATTGCATATTCCGGCGGTAAAACTTTGCAATTATCCGTTAATTTTCTTTATTATTTCTTTTGCTTTTTGCAGGGCTTTTGCCCTATGGCTTATTTTGTTTTTCACCTGAGCCGAAAGCTGCGCAAAAGTTTTATTTTCTTCGGGAACAAAAAATATGGGATCGTATCCAAACCCGTTAGAACCTGATAAAACGCCGCTTATTATACCAAAAATTTCGCCTTCGGCAAAATATATTTGCGCCTGCGGGCTTGCAATCGCTATAACGCATTTGAATTTAGCCGTTCTTTTTTCCTGCGCAACGCCTTCAAGAGCGTTTAAAAGTTTGTTGTTATTGTCTTCATAACTGCAATTTTGTCCGGCATATCTTGCTGAATAGACGCCCGGCTCTCCGTTTAGAAAGTCAACTTCAAGCCCTGTGTCGTCGGCTAAAACCCATTTATTATAAAATACGGCCGCTTCTTTGGCTTTCTTTGCGGCATTCTCGCGCAAAGTTGCGCCGTCTTCGATCGTCTTAGGAAAAGACGCCATATCAGACATCGGAATTACTTTAATATTTAAGTCTTTAAGTATCTGGCTTATTTCTTCGACTTTATGTTTATTTCCGGTCGCTATTATAAGTTCTTTTATCATATTATAATCCGCCCAACGCTTTTTTTTGCGCCGACGTAACAATCTTTATTCCTTGATATGCCATTTTAAGCAAATCGTCCATTTCTTTTTTTGAAAAAGGCGCGCCTTCGGCCGTCCCCTGTATTTCTATAAAATTGCCTTTCGACGTCATTACAACGTTCATGTCAAGCTCGGCGTTATTGTCTTCTTTTGCCGATAAATCCAAAATCTTTTTTCCGCCGCCGTAGAGGCCGACGCTTACCGCGCCGACATAATCTCTTACGGGAATTTTATTTATAAGCTTTCTTTTTTTAAGATTTTGCAAAGCCGCCGCCAAAGCTATAAATCCTCCGTTTATTGAAGCCGTTCTTGTTCCGCCGTCGGCTCTTATAACGTCGCAATCGACAGTAATAGTCCTTTTGCCAAGCTTTGACAAATCGACTGCAGCTCTTAGACAACGGCCTATTAAGCGCGAAATTTCCTGCGCTCTGCCGCCGTTTGAAAGTTTGTTTCTTGAAGATCTTTCGTTGCAGGAGCGCGGAAGCATGGAATATTCCGCTGTAACCCAGCCGTAATTTTCTCCCTTTTTTTCGACGAAAGGAGGAACTCTTTCTTCAACGGAAGCCACGCACAAAACTTTTGTTTCCCCCATAGAAAACATGCACGAGCCTTCCGCGTGTTTAAGGTAATTCTTTTCTATTTTTATTTTTCTCATTTTAAAATCCCGCTTAAAAATCTGCAAGTTTCAAATTTTTATTTTTGCAGATCAAATTTTCATCTTTACTGTAAGCTGCCCGCCAAAACCGCTTCTTCCGCCGCTGCGGCCGAAAATTTCTCCTCCCGCGCTGAAAGTTCCGCTTACCTCTTTATATCCTCCGACGGCGTACTGAAAATAAGGATCTATTTTCATCGAAGGCAAATCAATATCGTTTGCGCTGAAATTCGTGCCGCTTAATAAGCCGCACACAAAGTTGACATTAACGTAAATCTGGCAGTTTTCAAAAGCGTTTGAAATAAGCTTGATCGCCGGCTCGACGTGGAAAGGTGCAAATTTATCGGAAGTAACCCTGACTCCCGCAGAATTTGTATAAGAAGCCATGTCAATGGCAGAATAAGAAAATTCTATTGAAGGCTGAAGCTGAAACATGTCGTCAGAAAACAATATGTTGCAGCCTGTCTTTGAAGCTAAACCCTTTGTGTACATCATAAAATTGTCTTTGCCGGTCTGTCCGCGTCCGTGCTCGCTTATTATTCCCATATTTGCGGTCAAAGCCGTAAAAAACTTTTCTCCGTAAAGCACCGCCGTAGCTCCGATCATTCCGCCGCCCTGATTTATCTCAGCGCCTTCGTAGGTTTGCATTAAAGAATTATAAGCGCCGTAAGCCGAAAAGTTCATGGTATAAGAATATATGTCGGTAATCTGTGAATCATAGCCGAAATATGCGCCGTAGCCTTCGTTTGAAACGGTAAGTTTTTTGCTGAGTTTTATATCTTCGCTAAATCCGTAAGGCCTTACCCATAAGCCGTTTTTGCCTTCCTTTTCAATTCTGTCGTCAACAGTTTCAAAAGCTTGGGCATAAGAATTAATCTGTCCGAGATATCCTCCGGTAAGCATTGTTACCGGCGCTATAAACACAGTAGGATTATAGTCGTGAGCGTATTCAAACGTAAGAGCTCCTCCGCCGTATGTTACATTGTATATAAAAATAGGACCTATTACTTTTTCCTTTTCCAAACCGATAACGCCGCTTAAAGCCTCGTCGTCAGAAAAAGGCACTACGATAATATCGGAAAGTTTCGACGGCTCGCTTATTATAACTATATCTTTAAGAAGCAGCTTTCCCGCGCTGCCTAAAGCAAGTTTTGAACCAAGCAGCGAATCCGTTTTTCTATCTCTTAAATCGGCGTCTATAACAATATAAGCCGGCGAGGAAGCGTCCGGAAAACTAAAACCGTCCAAAGATATATTGTCCATTTTTCCGTTTGACATATCAAGAACGGCTCCGGAGTACATATTAAAGCCGACATTGCTGAAGAAATTTGCGTTTTCCCCGAGTTTAACCGTTCCAGCGTAAAAATTAACGGTATTTCCCGAAGCGGAATTTATATTGCCAAAACCGCTCATGTCGGCGTTTATCTCAATAATTCCGGCGGAAGCGGAAAGAGAAGGAGAAGACGCGTTTATATTTATGACGTTTCCGTTTCCTTGCGAAGTTATGCCGTCGTTAAAAATTATTTTATGCGCGCCTGCATTAAGATTGTAAACCGACGCGTCTTTTGCGTGCAAAGCGTTTGAGACTCCGTTTGACAGATTTGCGCTAAATTCAACATCTGCGTTTTCGGCAACTAAATTCACAACGCCGCCGTCATTGTAAATAGCGCCGCCGTAAACGTTTGTTCCGTCGGCCAAATTATTTACAAACACCGAATCAAAAACCGTAAGTTCTCCGCCGTTATCGTTATATATCGCGCCGCCGCCGACTGCGGTATTGGAATCTGCAGAAACTGAATTTGAACTGAAAGTTACCTGCGAAATTACGGATTTTCCGCTATTGTATATCGCGCCGCCTTTTGCGGCCGAGCCGTTTATCAGCGTTACCTTATTTAATTCAAGGGAACTGTTTTGCAAAACGCTGAAAACATTGGTTATAGAGTTTGCGTTGACGGTAACCGACGGCGTGCTTCCGTTCACCGTCAGCTTTCCCGCGCCAAGAATAGGTGAAAAAGAATACGGAACGTAATAATCGCTTTCAAGCTTAAGAGTTCTCGCGTTTGTGGATGATATGGCGTTTTGGAAAGCGTCCTCAGTGTATTCGTAAAGCACGACGTTAAGAGTTCCGTACTCGCCGGAATGTTTTATGCGATATACGCTGCTGCTTACTCCGGTATGGTATCTGTAAAGAGAAAAATCCGTATCGGAAAGATAATCGTTGTCGGGGGTATAAGTGCTTATCAATACCTGTATATTCGTGGAAACTCCGACCGTAAATTCATTGACAATGGTAAGACCTCTTAGGTCAAGTTTCCCGTCTCCGTCAACAACGCCGCCTATATCTATTTTGTCCCATGTCATATTTTGAAGATCAATGTCTATTTTTAAAACCGAAGTTCCCGTATCGACGGTAACATTGTTAAAGAAAGCTATGTCGGCGCGATCGTTAGCCATGTCAAAAACCGCGCCCGAACTGATAAAAAAATCATTTCTTGACGAATGGTTTCCTATGGAGCCTACGGAAGCCTCAGCCAGATCCGAGCCGGCAAAAGAACCAAGCTTAAGAGTTCCCGAATAAAGAAATATATTGTTTCCGGTAACGGAATTATTAAATTCCACTGTTCCGTCAACGCCGACAGAAACCGGAAGCGAAATGCCGTCGCCGGTTTTATTGACGTTTATTACGCCTTTATCTCCGGTTATCGCGTCGTTAAAAATTATTTTTCCGCCGGAAGAAGAAGCGTTCATATTGATAATTGCCGTATCGGTGCTGTTATGGACGGCATTTGAATTAATGTTGGCTTTATTTCCGGTAAATTCAACGTCTTTCCCCGAGGCCGTTAAATTGAGAATTCCTGCATTATATATGGCGCCGCCGTATCCGTTTCTGTCTAAAGATATTGCGTCAGTAACGGCCGCATTGCTTATAAAAGAAGAATCTACGACATTAATTATATTTCCAGCGCCGTTATAAATTGCGCCGCCTGCAGATCTTGAATTTTCAATAGTTCCTTCGGCCGAAGTCCTGTTTCCTTTGAAAACAGAATTTATTATATCGACGGTTTTAGCGCTGTCGGAATCGACATATATCGCGCCGCCGTAAGCGCGCGAATCGCTCCAAAGCCTGTCGGTAGTAATTACCGACTGAGCCAAATTGTTTTCAAAAACCGAATCTTTTATTTTTGTAACCGACGAAGAAGTCAAATAAACGGCGCCGCCGTAAGCAAAAGCGCCCGAATTGTCGGCAGCGCTTTCCGAACGAGCCAAATTGTTTGAAAAATAAGACTTTTCAACGTTAAGAACTCCCTCGTTATATATGGCGCCTGCCGCAACCGACGACGCGGCCGCAGAAGTTATAGACGCCGAATTTCCCAAAAAGTTTGCATACAGCAGAGAAACTTCGCCGCTATTGTAAAACGCTCCGCCTTTTTGTCCGTCAAAGCCGTTTTCAAACGTTATATTTTGCGCAGTTACAAAAGTGGCGCTGTCTTCAATAACAAAAATTCTGCCCGACTGTCCGGCATTGACGGAAACTCCGGAAGAACCGCCGTTTAAAATAAGAGAGCCGCTTGAGACGACAGGATCGTAATTTCCTCCGATAACGTAATTGGTTTCTACTTTTAAAATTCTTGAGCCGTAATCTTTGAGCGCCGCCTGAAAGGGATCCGCATCATATTTAGTTAAAACAAAATGAAGTCCAAGAGAATCTGCGCTTTCGGTAATGCGGTAAGAAGCGCTGCCGGCATTTAATGAATACCTGTAAAAAGCCGAGTCAATAGTTCCTATATAAGAAACCGATCCGACGCCTGAAAACAATTGTATATCGGCGTAAGCGCCTACGGAAGCCAAATCCGTCAATATGCTTAAACCCGATAAATCAAGCGTTCCGCTTCCTAAAGCCGAACCGCCTATGTCTATTTTATCTGAAGAAAGCCCTGCAAGATCTATGTCGGCATTTATTTTTGCCCTTCCGTTTACGGTAAAATTGTTCACGTAAACAATGTCGTCTGCCCTGCCGTTAGCCATATCAAGAAGCGCGGCGTCGTTCATTGTAAAATCGTTTCTTAAAGAACTTGTTCCTATGGAACCTCTGGAAGCTGCAACGGCGTTGTCTCCGGTAAGACCGGCATAATCGGAAAGCCTGATAATTCCGTAAGCCAGATTAATATCATTTCCCGTAACGGAATTATTAAAAACAATATCTCCGTGATAGCCGGACGAACCTATGTTGATAACTCCGCCTGCGCCGTCAACGGCATCGTTAAAAACTATTTTTTTTCCGTAAACCGCGTTTAGATTGACCGTTCCTTTATTATGAATCGCATTTGATACGCCGTTAGCTTTGTTGCCGGTAAATTCAATATCGTTTGAAACGGCGTTTAAATTAAAAGTTCCTTCATTGTAAACCGCGCCGCCTGAGGCATATTCATAAGAAGACAAGACCGAACTTTCGGCTTTAACATAATTGTGAAAGAAAGAAATGTCCGCAGCGTTTACAACGCCTAATGCGCCGTTATAAATTGCGCCGCCTCTTGCGATAATATCGCTATCGGCTCCGGAAGCTAAAGCGTAATTGTTATTAAAGTTTGCGTCGTTTATATTAAGCGTTCCTTCATTATAAACTGCGCCGCCTAAGGCATTATATTGAAAGCCGCTTCCTTCTCCTGAACTTAACGCATAATTTGCGTCAAAAGATGAGCTTGAAATATTTAAAACGTTCAGTTCTCCGTTATAAATTGCGCCGCCCGAAGCAGTCGCGTCATTTGCAAAACTGTAAGCCGAAACATAATTTCCGGTAAAACTTGAAACGCTTACGCTTATGTCTTTTGCCGTGTCCGAAGCTATAAAAACGGCGCCGCCTAAGGCAAAAGCTTTAAAATTTGCGGTATTGCTTGAAACGGCAAAGTCAGCGTCAAAAACCGCGCCGGAAATTTGCGTTGTTGAAGTTAAATATATCGCGCCGCCGCCGGAATAAATATCCTGCAAATTCGACGCAACCTTAACGCCGTTATTTAAAAACGACGCGTTTGAAACATTTGACCCGCCGCGGCTAAAAACCGCGCCGCCGAAAACAAAAGCATCTGAATCAGAAAATTTAAAAGCGTTCTTTATCGTTATATCTGAAAGAGAGAATTTTTGAGTGTCGGAAGAAACCGTAAAAAGCGGTCTTGAAGAAGCGTCTATAGTAAAACCTCTGCCGTTGATTTTTAAATCATTCGCTTCCTGCGCAGCCAAAGCGCCGCTTAAGGCGATGTCTGAAGATACCTCTATGGTAAGCTGCGCGACGGAGCTTGAAATCGCCGCGTTAAAATCTTCAAAAGTGCCGGCTTCAATAACTTCCTGCGCCGACGCTCCTGCGGCAAAAAAACATAACGGGAACAAAACAGCAAATAAAAATAATTTTTTCATCATTTCCTCATTTTTTATAAAAATGTTTTTTTAATAAATGCGTTTATGAAAGAAACTTTAAGCTTTCATTAATTTTTTCTAATTTTACTTTGGCTTCGTTAAGTCTTATTTTTATCTTTTCAATTTCTGTTTCGGGCGCTCTTTTTACAAAATTTTCGTTTGAAAGTTTCTGCTCGGTTCTTTCAATCTCTTGATTTGCTTGGGCAATTTCTTTGGCTAAACGCGTTTTTTCTTTTTCTATGTCTATAAGCCCTTCTAAAGGCAGAAATATTTCAAAACCGCCGGCAACCGACAAAGCGGAATTTTTAGGACGCAAGGCGTTTTTTTCAAACTTGATTTCTTTAAGTTTGGCAAGCTGCTTTATGTAACCTTCGTTTTCTTTTACAACGGCTTCTTTTGCAAAATCCAACGCGTTAAAAATAGCGTCGATTTGAACTGCGGGAGATACGTTCATTTCGCTTCTTAAAGTTCTTATTTTGGTTACGATTTCCTGAATTGCCGACATTTTTTCAACGGCTCCGGCAAAACCGGCGGCATGCTCCGTCGCGCAGGAAGAGAAATTTGTTTGGGCGATAATAGGCGAATCTTTGCCGTTTAAAACTTCCCAGATTTCCGAGGTTATAAAAGGCATTATAGGAGATATTAACTGCAAAAATCCTTTCAAAACGTAAATCAAAATAGACAGCACCTGCGTTTTGACGGACGCATCTTGCGAAGTCATTCTGATTTTTGAAAGTTCTATATACCAGTCGCAGTATTTTGTCCAGAAAAAATCGTAGAGTTCTCTTGCCGCGCAATCTATATCGTAAACTTCGTAAGAAGCCTGAACTTTTTTTGAGGTCTGCGCAAATTCCGATATTATCCATTCGTCGGCAAGCCCGTCAGGTTTTATTTCATCGTCTAATTTGTCTATGCCTTCCAAATTCATTATTATAAAACGCGAAGCGTTCCAAATTTTGTTTGCAAAATTTCGCGCGGCTAAAAACGATTCGTCGGAAATTTGCATATCGCGTCCGGGAGCGGCCGCCTGCGCTAAAGCAAACCTTAAAGCGTCGGTTCCGTATTGCTCCATAACGCCTAAGGGATCTATGACGTTGCCCAGCGACTTTGACATTTTTTTGCCGCGCTTATCGCGCACTATTCCGTGTATAAAAACATCTTTATACGGTATATCTTTCATAAATTCCAAACCGAATTGGACCATGCGCGCAACCCATAAATAAAGTATTTCATGCCCCGTAGCCAAAACGGAAGTGGGATAAAAATATTTTAAATCTTCGTTGTTTTCATCAGATCCCCAGTTAAAAACGCTCAGCGGCCATAAAGCCGAAGAAAACCAAGTGTCTAAAACGTCTTCGTCCTGCAGGAACTTCGTTCCTTTACATGAAGGGCATTGCGCGGGAGTTTCAAAAGAAGCTATGGGCTTGCAGTCTGTTTTTTTGTTTCCGTTTTCGTCAACGCAGTAATAAACGGGAATTCTGTGCCCCCACCAAATTTGGCGGCTTATGCACCAATCTCTTAAATTTTCAAGCCATAACACATAGGGTTTTTTCCACGAGGACGGATAAAATTTGATTCTTTCTTCTTTTGCGGCGTCAACGGCTTTTTTAGACATTTCTTTAACGTTTAAAAACCATTGCTCCGACATCAAAGGTTCTATCGTCGTAGAACATCTGTAACATCTTCCGACGGAATGAGCGTAATCTTGAATTTCGGCCAAATATCCGCCTGCCTGCAAATCTTCAACTACGGCTTTTCTTGCGTCGGCTGCTTTCATTGACAGATATTTTTGCGGCGCATTAATCATTTTTCCGTTTGAATCTATAATTTCTATAATTTCAAGGTTATGCCTTTTGGCTATTTCATTGTCAACGGCGTCGTGAGCGGGTGTAACTTTTACGGCTCCGGTTCCAAAACCTTTTTCAACTATAAAATCGGAAATAATTTTTATTTCTTTATTTATTAAAGGAAGGATAAGAGTTTTTCCGATAAGATCGGCATACCTTTCATCGTCGGGATTTACGGCTACGGCGACGTCTCCAAGCATTGTCTCCGGACGCGTAGT
>JAISRM010000168.1 GCA_031273645.1 Endomicrobium sp. | reverse complement strand
AAGCTCTCTGCCGGCAAATGCGCTTGCCATCATTATAGGAGTTGATTTTGGAAGATGAAGATTAGTAATAAGAGTATTGATAATTTTAAATTTATAGCCGGGGTATATAAAAATTGAAGTCTCGCCGGAGTATTCTTTTATCTGCCGTTTCCCTTCGCGCTCAAAACCGGCTGCCGACGACAGAGATTCCAATGCTCTTGACGAAGTAGTGCCGACTGCCGCAACTTTTTTGCCGCTTAAAAGCGCTTTATTTATAATTTCGGCGTTTTGAGAATCTATTGAAAATTTTTCAGACATCATCTGATGCTGCGCCAAATGTTCATTTACTATCGGCTTAAAAGTTCCCCAGCCCACATGCAAAGTAAGTTTTGCTATATTTACGCCTTTGTTTTTAAGAGCTTCAAAAGTTTCAGGCATAAAATGAAGACCGGCGGTGGGCGCGGCTATTGCTCCCGGATTTTTGGCATAAACGGTTTGATAACGCTGTCTGTCAAAATCAGATAATTCAAGCGCAAGCCCGTTTTTGCGGTTTATATAAGGAGGAAGAGGCATTACTCCGCGTTTTTCAAGAAGCTGCATAATGCCGGGTTTATTAAAAACGACGATCGTTTCTCCCCGTGAAGTTTTTGATTTGATTTCGCATTCATAGCCGTCTTCAAAATACGCTTTCTTGCCGGCTTGCATAAACGGCTTCATTAAAACCGTATATTGACCGCCGTTTTCAAAAGGATCTAAAAATAAAAGTTCAACTTTTGCGCCGCTTATTTTTTTTCCAAAAAGACGCGATGCGACGACTTTTGTATTATTGATTATAATGCAATCGCCTTGTGAAAAATAATCGCATATATCGGAAAACTTTTTATGATAAAAATTTCCCGACAGTCTGTCTATAACAAAAAGCCGGCAATCATCTCTTTTTTCAACAGGCTTTTGGGCTATCAGTTCCGGCGCAATTACATAATTATAATTTTCAAGCAGAACATCTTTATTTTCAAAGCATTTGTCTTCCATTTTTTTCTCTCTGACCTCTGCGCTTATTTGTATTCAACTTTAACAATTTCTGTTTTAGGATAATAAAAAGACAATATGCGCTTATATTTTTTGCCGGCATCAGCCATACCTTTTGCGCCCCACTGACATAAACCCACCTTATGCCCCCAGCCTTTTCCTTTAAACGTAAATTTTGTTCCGTTTTTTTCTATGCTTTCAAAGGTCGCGCTTTTTATCTTCCATGCGTCAACGGCCAGACGGAATTTATAGGCGTTAAAAGTCAGATTTCCGTTTGAATGCAAAATCTCAATGTCTATAGCCGAGCCGGCCGGAGTTTTCCCTTTTACTTTTATGGACTTAATTTTACCGACTCTGTAAGACGACAGCTTACTTCGTATAAAACTTTCGTCTATAGTCTGTTCCCACTCAGAATGCGGAGCGTTTTTGCAATAAACGCATTTAACGCCTTCTAAATAAGGCGGCGTCTGAGCAGCCCAATTCCAGACATATTTTGGATCTTCGGTATGACCTCCGCAATTTGCGTGAAAAACCGTCTGGGCAAATTTGCCGCCGTAAACTAAAACTTCCCCTTTGGTTTTAATCACGGCTTTGTTTGAAGGAAGATACTCTGAAGACGCGCCGCCGTAAACCTGACAATGCGTTTGCGCGCACATATCAAAACCTTCGTGTTTATGTTTGTTGAGGTTAGCCAGAGTATATGTTCTGCTTATAACGGCTTGAGCTTTCAAAGATTCTAAAGGCCAGCCGGGGCTTGCCTCCCGCGCAACAACGCCTTTAAGATAATCCTCTACGGACAAAACGTTTATTACGTTTATTCCTTTTGCGGATTTAACGACAGAGAGATAGCCTCTATACGCTTTTTTATCGGCAAAAATTACGCCTTTTGCGGAACTGATAACTGCAGGAAGAGCTATCTTATTGGTATCTAACAGTAATTGTCCGCCGGAAAAAGAAAGTTTTGCTCTGCCCTTGCTGAGTTTAAATTTACGATTTGAGGCGTCTGAAATAATAAATTCTTCGTTGCTTGCGGCGACAAAAGACTGCGCGTTTATTATAATCCCGACTTTTATGTCTTTGCGCGCCGTCATAGCCGCATATGAAAAAGAACAAATAAAAATAAGAGGGATAAAGAAAAACTTTTTCATCTTAAAGTCGCTCCTAAATTTTAAGCCGCGAAAAATAACGGAATTTATTGTTTATTAAATCTTTCTTCGTAAGATTTGCGGCAAGCGCAATATTTTTGCAAATAATATCCGGCGCGCCTTAACGAGTTCTTTCCTTCGTAAAAACCCGGCCTGAAATCTTTGTATAAAAAATTGACGCCGCATGCAGCGGCGCATTCCAACGCCGTTTGTTTTATTATATCGTGCTTTTGATAAGGGCTTGACAGAAGAGAAGTTGAAAAAAAATCAAAGCCGTTGTTTTTTGCAAACTCAGCGGTCTTTGCAAGCCTTAATTTATAACAAAGGGCGCAATTTTCAGCGCTCTTATTTTTCCACAAATTATAATCATAAATAAAATCTTTTTCTTCAAAAAAAACAAAGCCGAGTTCTTTTGCATAACGGACGGCGCAATCTTTTCTTTTGCCGTATTCTTCTTTATCGTAAATATTTGGATTATACCAATAAAAAGATATGTCGTATTGCGTTTTTAAAGCCGCGACTGCAGACGCAGAACACGGAGCGCAGCAAATGTGAAGTAAAAGTTTTTTTTTCATATTTTGAAAAAGTTCCGGATTTAAAGCATTATGTAAAATAAAAAATCTGAAGATCTAAAACAATTCTTTTTGCGCATTCTTTGGAACTTCAAAACCAAGATGTTTAAATCCGGCTTCAGTAACAACGCGGCCTCTTGAGGTCCTTGCCATAAAACCCGACTGTATAAGATAAGGCTCGTAAACGTCGGTGATGGTGTCGGATTCTTCTGAAATCGCAACGGCTAAAGTTTCAACGCCGACCGGACCGCCGCCGAATTTTTCAACCATAACGCTGAGAAGAAGTCTGTCCATTTTATCAAGACCCGCATTATCAACCTCAAGCGCGTCAAGAGCTTCTTTTGCTATATCCTCAGTTATTTTACCGCCTTTTACCTGAGCAAAATCTCTGACTCTTTTTAAAAGTCTGTTGACTATGCGCGGCGTTCCTCTTGAGCGGCGGGCTATTTCCTGGCTTGCATCGTCGTCAATTTCAATATTTATAATGCCCGACGAACGTTTGACTATATAATTTAGTTCTTTAAGCCCGTAAAAATCAAGATGCCCTATTATGCCGAAACGGTCTCTTAAAGGGCTTGAAAGAAGACCGGCTCTTGTGGTGGCGCCTATCAGAGTAAAATGAGGGACCGGAAGTTTTATCGTTTTTGCCGACGGTCCCTGCCCGATGATAATGTCAAGTTCAAAATCTTCCATTACCGGATAAAGAGATTCTTCAACAAGATGATTAAGCCTGTGAATTTCGTCTATAAAAAAAACGTCGCCTTCATTAAGATTTGTAAGTATTGCCGCCAAATCGCCGACTCTTTCAAGCACGGGTCCTGAAGTCATTCTTAAATTTGCGCCCATTTCTTTTGCGATGATATGCGACAATGTCGTCTTTCCAAGCCCGGGAGGCGCGTAAAACAAGCAATGATCTAAAGCTTCTTTTCTTGTTTTTGCAGCCTCTATAAAAATCTTCAAATTCTCTTTAAGCTTATCCTGTCCTACAAAATCGTCAAGAGAATTAGGCCTTAAAGAATTTTCTATTCTGTCCTCTTCGACAAGTTTTGACGCCTCAAGAATCCTTTCAATTTCTTCCATAATTATTCCTTAAATCCGGAAATTTTTAAACTTTTTACAAGTATATCAAAAACGAAGCGGCGGGTAAAATTTTAAAAAAGCGGGCTTAAACAGCCGAAAGCAGTTTATTTATATCTTTTGTTTCCTGAGGGTCAAAGTATTGTTCTGCAGACGCTTCTGAAATGTTTTCATTTGACAATAAACTAAAGGTGTTTTAGGGATTGTTTTATAAGTTCTTCTACGGTTAATACGGGAGATGTTTCGTAAGCTTTGTTGACGGCGGCTCGGGCGTTTATTTCTTTATATCCCAAAGCTATTAAAGCCGAAACTGCTTCGCCGATAAGAGCATTGTCGGCGTTATAAGAGGATGCGTCCCACTTTTGACTGCCTGCAACGTTTATAAGCTGTATTTTATCTTTAAGCGCGGCTACAAGTTTGTCGGCGGTCTTTTTTGTAAAACCGAAAACTCCGGTAAGCATAGAATAATTTTTAGAAATTACAGCCGCTTTAAAATCGGCAAAAGATTTTGAAATTTTATCAAGATATTCAAGCGCTTTTTTTGCGCCTGTTCCCGGAACTTCGTCTTTAATGAGAACAAACATCTCTCTTTCCTGTCGCGTTAAAAATCCGTAAAGATTTATAACTCCGCCGTACATTCCCGCCGTGCTTTCAAAAATATAAATTTTTACCTGCGCGCCGCTTTCCGGCAGTTTTTCAAAAGTAGAAGACGTCGTAGATATAAAATATCCAAGCCCCTGCGTTTCTACGGTAATGCCTTCTAAAGATTTATCCGTTAATGTTCCGCCAATATAGTCTAACATTTATTTTGCCTTTGCTTTTTTTAAATATTCTATAATTTGAACTTGGCTGAAGCGGTCTGATTTTGCGCGGTTTTTTTTATACAAAACGCTTAGCAGATTATTTGAAGACGCCGTTGAATTGTATTTTATTGAATTTATATGACATACCGCCATTGCCAAAGCGTCTGCGGCATCGTCGGGCTGAGGTATTTCTTTTAATCCGAGCGCCGCCTTAACCATGCGCTGCATTTGCTGTTTATCCGCAGAACCGTAACCGGTAAGGGCAATTTTTACGCTTCTTGGATTATATTCAAAAAGAGGCAGATTATTTTGAGCTATAGTTAAAACTATCGCGCCTCTTGCCTGCCCGACCTGAGCTACGCTTGCCGCTCTCTTTAAAAAAAACAGCTGCTCTATGGCGACTACCTGCGGCTGATATTTATCTAAAATAGCCTGAACGGCCGCGTTTATATTTTTTAATCTCAGTATAAGAGTTTCTTTTGAAGCCGTGCGTATCGCCCCGTAAGCAACGGGAAATATTTTTTCCCTTTCTGACGATTTTATTACGCCCCACCCCGTCGTTTCAAGACCGGGATCAATGCCAAGAACAATCATTTAAACTCCAAAGCAGGCTTCGCCTGTTTTATTGGACATGGACGTCGTCAATATCACTAAAAATGGAAACTGTTTTTCCAAGGGTTGTCGCCAACCCGCATAAAAACAGACGAAGTCTGTCATTGCCATGAAAATGGGAATCTATTTTTAATATTAATATTATTGTTTTTAAAAACGCAATGTAAAAAAAATTTTTAGTAAACGTGGATTCCCGCTTTCGCGGGAATGACAAACCGAAAAGACATTCTGATACGACAGACTGCGTCTGCTCTATTAATTCTATTAACTTGTATTGTTTTTAAAAACACAATGTAAAAAAAATTTTTTAGTAAACTTGGTCATCATAAAAACAGACGAAGTCTGTCCCGCTTTCGCGGGAATGACAGACCAAAAAGACATTCTGAGACGACAGACTTTGTCTGTTTTGACAAAGAAAATGGAAATCCATGTTTTAGTCAGACAATTAAAATTGCAGTTGCGTATTAGATTTTCTCTAAAAAAACGGCTGAAAGCCGCGGTTAAGCGCCGAATTTTTCTATGTCTTCAGGAGAGATGTCAAAATTTGCATAAACGTTTTTGACGTCGTCGTGCTCTTCAAGAGCGTCCATAAGTTTTAGCATGCTTGAAGCGTCGTCTCCGGTAAGCTTAACATAAGTTTGCGGCAAATTTGTAATCTCTGAAGAAAGCAAAGGTATATTTTTTTCTTTAAGAGCGGCTTTTACTTTTTCAAAATCTGCAGGGGAAGTTATTATTTCGTATTCGTCGGCGTCGGTTTTAAAATCTTCCGCTCCCGCTTCTAAAGCTATGTTCATGAGCGTTTCTTCGTCGGCGGCGTCTTTTGCAACGCCGATATCGCCCTTTCTGTCAAACATCCAGCCTACGCATCCGGTTTCTCCCATATTCCCGTTATGCTGGGAAAATATCTTTCTTATTTCAGAAGCCGTTCTGTTTTTATTGTCGGTAGTAATTTCAACCATCAACGCCACTCCGGCCGGACCGTATCCTTCGTAAGACATTTCTTCGTAAACAACGCCGGGAAGTTCCCCCGTGCCGCGCTGTATAGCTTTTTTTATATTATCTTGGGGCATATTAGCTTCTTTAGCGTCTTCTATAACTTTACGCAAACGGGCGTTGTTTTCTATGGAACCGCCGCCTTCTTTAGCGGCTATAACGATTTCTCTTATTATTTTCGTAAATACTTTGCCTTTCTTTGCGTCTGT
>JAISRM010000090.1 GCA_031273645.1 Endomicrobium sp. | reverse complement strand
CCATTAGAAGTTCATATGTTTTTGCCACAGGTTCAAATGAATAAACTATTGCATTTTTTGAAGCGGCATAAGCCGAAAAATCTCCTATCCATGCTCCTGCGTCTATAACAATATCATTTTGTTTTATTGTTACGTCGAAATCTTTATCCTTATAGCCGTAAGGTCCTTCTTGCATATAAGGATCTAACGCTTCTACTATAGCTCTATCGTAGTTGTCATTATAATTGCATGATATGAGAAAAGTGTCGTGAAAAACCGACAAAAGAAAAGTATTTAAATCGACAGGATTATTCATAAAAGCAACTTTTGCGCCGTTTATATCAAAATATTTTTTTTTCTCGTGAGAGCGCAGATATTTGCGCATAAGCGCTGTTCTCTTAATATATATGCTTATATATTCAAATAATATTCCTAAAAAAGCAAAAACAGTTGTCAAAATATTCCAGCGTTCAATTTTGGAAATTGTTTTGGCATTTTTAAACTTGATAAAACGTCCGCCCGCATTCTTTTCAGGTAAAAAGTTTGTCATGGTTAGTATCCTCATTTGTTTTTAAGACTTTTCTATATATAAAACGTATAGATTTTAAAATAAAAGCAGGAATCAATAAAAGAGGGAAACTTGTAATCCAGAAAATAGGATATAACTTATAATATTTAAGACAAAGGGAGAAAACTTTTATTCTGTATTTCATATTAGCGGCATTGTATAAAATAGCGATTAGTATATGACGATAAATAAAAGATTTTAATACGGCATAATTGATGTTTTTTGCTTCTGCTGAATTTTTTCCAAAAACTTCAACGGATATATCATTATAACCTACAATATCAATTTGTATCCTTCTAAAATTACCTTCGTCTAAAAATGAATCATTTGATCTTCTATAACCTACAAGCGGTTTTGATGTATTACAAATACTTCCTCCATTTTTAATGATTTCAAAACATATATACAGATGTTGATATGCGCTGCCTACAAACTTGCGATTTAGCGCAAATCTGTCCCATTTTTCCTTTAGCACTATGATATTGGTAATGCATCCAAAATATATTCCAAATTCTTTTATTATTGTTCTGCAATTATTGTATGCTATATCTATAGGTATTTTTATCGCAAGTTGTTGTTTGTCCGGATTTTGTAAATTTATATCATAACCGATTGCGCTTGCATAAAAAATATCTGAAGTTATATCCATAATCTTAGATAAAACGGTTTTTACAGAGTTTTTTAAAATAATGTCGTCGCTGCCTAAGAACCAGCAGTATTTTCCATGAGCAATTTCTATAACTTTTAGAAAATTGTTGTCGGCGCCCATGTTTTTGTCCCAGCGGAAATATGTGATGTGCGGATGGCGCTTTTTATAATTTTCAACAAGTTCTTTGGTATTGTCTTGAGACGCATTGTCGGATACGCATATTTCAACTTTGTCTCTATTTGTATCGTCAATCTGATTTACAATGCTGTCAAGAGCGTCTTTTAAATATTTTTCCCTGTTAAAAGTCGGTATGCATATTGAAAGTTCATATTGCATTTTACTGCTCCTTAATATAATGTAAAAAGTCTATATATCCCAGACGGAAATGGCGTTTGCATTTTCTGTCAGCGGGCGCGCATTATCCGTAAGGCAAATTAAACTGCCATATGCCGTTTTTTCTATTTTTGCAAAACTATTGAAAGCTTTTATATCATTTTTAGAAGGATTAGACGTTTTCTTTATTTCAACGGGGTAAAACAATCCGTTCATTTCAATCAATAAATCAATTTCAAAATTATTTGTGTCGCGGTAATAATAAAGCGACGGGAATAGTCCGTTATGATAATATGATTTTAATATTTCCGTTATTACAAAAGTTTCAAAGAAAGCTCCGCTCATAGCGCCGTTTTCTAAAACTTGCGGATTGTTCCAATCGGAAAGATATGCGCATAAACCTGTGTCAAGAAAATATAGCTTAGGCCTTTTGACAAAGCGCTTGCCTATATTTTTATAAAACGGTTTAAGCAAATAAATAATGCCTGAAGTTTCAAGAATTGAAAGCCACTGTTTTGCGGTATTAGGGGAAATTTCTGTATCTTTTGCAATATCTGCGATATTTAACTCCTGCGCCGTTCTTGCCGCGGTAACTTTTAAGAATCTCATAAAAGAAATTTCGTTGTTGATATTGATAATTTGGCGCACGTCGCGTTCAATATAGGATTTAATATAAGAGCTGTAAAATAATGCCCAGTTGTCGTCGGAAATTTCAGTAACTTGCGGATATGAGCCTTTCCAAATATTATAATATGCGGCGGGCAAATCTTTCTTTTGAAGAATACTTGAGGGCTTTTGCTTTGGTAAAAAAGGTTTTTGAAGTTCGCTTTTATTTTCATATTCATATATTGAAAACCCAAGCATATTGATTATTGCAATGCGTCCCGCTAAACTTTCCGTAACGCCTTCCATAAGAGAATAGGCTTGCGAGCCTGTCATCCAGATAGAGCCTTTTTTGTCTGTGTTGTCAACAAACATTTTTATATATTTAAATAATTCGGGAGCATATTGAATTTCATCTATAAGAACAGGCGGTTTGTATGTTTGCAAAAAAAATTCCGGCTCTTGCTTTGCAAGCAGCAAATCTTTAGGATTGTCAAGCGTTACATATTTGCGGTTTTTATCGGAGCTGTTTTTTAAAAAAGTGGTTTTGCCGACCTGACGCATACCGGTTATAAGGACTGTTTTGAAATCCTTAGACGCAGCCTGCAAAGTTTTTTTTAAAGTTCTTGCTTTATACATTGCTGTCCTAATATAGTATTTTATGCAGTTATACTGCATAAAATACTATATTAGGACAGGGAAGTCAATGGACAGGATTTGACCGCGATTGTTCTTGACGTTTTGTTATTGTTTGGTTAGAATAGGGCAAAATCATGAAAAAAATTAAAGCTGTATTGATTGCGATTCTTATAATATTGAATGCTTCCACTTTTAACGGCGCGGCTTTTGCCGTTTTAGCCGATAAAGTTAATTTTTCTTCAACCTCTGCAGAACATGTAATTAACTTCAATTCTTTTATTCAGATCACCGTACAGCCTGCATACGCTTTGATAAAAATAACCAACGTCTTAAAACAAAAAACTTTTATTATGGCTCCGGCAAAAAATAACGACATACAAAAACATGCGGGAAATAAAGCTTTAGGCGTTTTTTCTCAGGATAAGCTTTTTGGCGGGTCAAAAAAGTTTGTTAAATCTTTTGAGAAATACTATTTTGCTCCGTTTAGCAAGGGCGAGGTTTTTGAAAAACATTTGTTTACGATGTTATTTATATTAATGTTTCTGCTGTTTATAATTATTTTGCGCAAAAGCAGTCTGCCTGCTTTGTCAATATCAAAACAAATTCAAAGAACGCGGCGTCTTATTATTTGACGCCGCGTTTTTTTATTTTTAGGGGGAATCAATGTCTTTTAAGAAAATCTTTTCGACGGCGGTCGCGGCAGTTTTTACGTGGAGCGTTATAGGTTCCGATTTATCTTACGCATTGTCGTTAAATCCCGCGCAGGTGGCGCTGTCTGTAACCTCTGCGGAAATTTACGACGCTTCTTTTAAGAATTTTGCAAAACTTACTTCATCTGCAGATTTCGGCGGAGATACGGCCGTCATAAACATTCAGGATTTGCATATGTCGACGGAAGTTCAAAAAAACATAAGTTCCGTAATAGACATACTCGTCAACGATTACGGAGTTGAAAACGTTTATGTCGAAGGCGGCTACGGCAAGATAAATACGGATATAATTTCAAATATAAAAGACGAAGATTTAAGAAAGAATATAGCTTTAGGTCTTTTAGATTCGGCGTTAATAACCGGCACTGAATATTATTCTGCGATAAACGATAAAAAAGATTTTCTTATAGGTCTTGAAAATGAAAACGTTCACAAAGAAAATATAAAAAGACTCGGGACTATTTTAGATAAAAAACCTCTTTATGAAAAAGCGATGGCGGATCTTAAAAACGAGCTTGAATTCTTTCAAAAAAAATATTTCAGCCGCGAAAACATAAAACTTTCAAAGCTTATCGCCAAATACGGCGACGGGCGCATATCTTCGCTTAAATATTATTCGGCTCTTTTAAATTATCTAAAGAAAAATTCAGCTCAGTCTCAAGGGTATTACGGAACCGTTATGCCTCTTGATATGAACGATTACCCAAATATCTGCATGTTTTTATACATTCTTCAAATAAGCCAAAATCTAAATTATAAAGCCGTAAACAAAGAACTTGCAGCGTTTGTTGAGTCTATGAAAGAGAATCTGCCCTATGCCCAGTATAATGAAATTGTTAAACAGACGAATAATTTCCAAGAAATACAACCGCTGATAGAATATATTAAACGGCATAATTTGGAAGTTTCCGGCGATAATCTTGTAAAATTTATAGAATTTAACGAAAAGTCAAAACAGATAAATCCGGTAAAAATGGTAACGGAAGA
>JAISRM010000045.1 GCA_031273645.1 Endomicrobium sp. | reverse complement strand
ATTTTATACTAAAAAACTAAATATAACAACAAAATATAATAAATTCTCCGCGCAGCAAGCTGTGAGGCGTCATGGGAACTGACAAAAAAACAAACGAAGTCTGTTTCCGCCTGATAGAGACATTCGGGGGACAAACTTCGTATATATGATACTTGCGCGCGGGGTTTAATTTTGTATAATAAATAATCTTTTTAAGCTTTACAACTGCGTAAAAAGAAAATTTTACAGGCGTTTTTACCGGGAGGGAAAAATGAAAAAAATGTTTTTGGTTTTGCTTTTTGCGGTTTTTGTTGTTCCTAATGTTTTTGCTGCGCAAACCGTCGATACTATTATGAACAGAAAAAGCGTTAGAAGCTATGAAAGGGGCAAAATATCGCAGCAGGATTTAGACGTTATTTTAAAAGCCGCTATGGCGGCTCCAAGCGCGATGAATGTTCAGCCGTGGGCTTTTGTAGTTGTTGACGATTACAAGACGATTGATTTGCTGGCTTCAAAACTGCCTTATGCAAAAATGCTTAAAGAGGCTTCAATTGCGATAATCGTATGCGGAAAATCCGACGATAAAAATTTTTGGATAATGGACTGTTCCGCCGCTTCTGAAAATATTCTTCTTGCGGTTGAAGATTTGGGGCTTGGCGCCGTATGGACGGCGGTTTATCCCGATAAGGAAAGAATTGATGCCGTAAGAACGCTTTTTTCAATACCTGAAGAATTTATTCCTTTAAACGTTATTCCCGTAGGAAAACCCAAAGGCGAAACAAAACCTAAAGATAAATACGACGCCGGAAAAATCCACGTCAATAAATGGTAATAACAGCAAAAAAATAAGACCGAAAAAGAGTTTTATTTTACTTTAACGCGTCTTGCATACGCTTTTTATAAAAATAAAACTTCAATACTATGAACTTAAATCGTTTATAATAAAAGAATTGAATAACAAATAGAGTATAAACAATGTTGACAAAACAATACATAACAGAATTAAAACGCAAAGGCAATGGCGATATAGCATCTCTTGTAAGTTTGCAAAGAGATGTTGGCAGTATTAACTTTATTCTTGAAAGTTTAGGGCGTTTGCCTGAAAATTTTAACCCCGAGTTTTTGTATAAACTTTTAAGGCATAATCATTCGCAGGTTCGTCTTAATGCTGTTAAAAATATAGGAAAATTAAACGCTAAAGGCGATACAAGAAGTCTTTTTGAACTTTATAAAAAAGAAATTGATACAAGCGTTCGCAGAGAAATTGTTTCTTCAATAGGAAGACAGAGGAAGCAAACAAATAAACCGTTGCTTGTTGATTTTTTACAAGACCAAGACCCTAAAATCGTATGTCAGGCTATTCGCGGATTACTTGCATTGGAGCAAGATAAAGAAGTTGAAACAAATTTGCGCCCACTCGTTAATCATCCCAATGAAATGGTTCGAACAATAATATATAAAGAATATTTCTCTAAAGAAAAAAAGAATAAAAATATTTTGCCGCATGCTCAAACATATGATTTTCTTAAAAATATTGTTGTAAATGCTGATGTTTTAGAAGCTTTAAAAGTTGTTCCTGACGAAAGCGTCCATTTAACTTTTACATCTCCGCCGTATTATAATGCCCGTGATTATTCAATTTACCCAAGTTATCAAGACTACTTAGAATTCTTAGAAAAAGTTTTTACTGAAACGCATAGGATAACAAAAGAAGGCCGTTTTCTGATTGTGAATACATCGCCTATTATTATTCCTCGCATCAGTCGTTCTCATTCAAGCAAACGATACGGCATTCCATTTGATTTGCACCCATATTTAGTTAAAAATGGATGGGATTTTATAGATGATATAGTTTGGCTTAAACCTGAAGCAAGCGTAAAAAATAGAGTCGGCGGTTTTATGCAGCACAGAAAACCATTGGGGTATAAACCAAATTCTATTACAGAATATTTAATGGTTTATCGTAAATCAACAGAGAAATTATTAGATTGGAATATACGCAGTTATAATGCCGAAACGGTAAAAAAAAGCAAAGTGGCAGACGGTTATGAAACTACTAATGTTTGGAAGATTGATCCGTGTTTTGATAAAGTTCATTCGGCAGTTTTTCCTGTAGAACTTTGTAAAAGAGTAATACAATACTACTCTTATAAAGGCGATTTGGTCTTTGATCCTTTTGGCGGAAGCGGAACTGTAGGAAGAACGGCAAAATCATTAGGCAGATTATTTTTCTTAACTGAAAAAGAAGAAAAATATTTTGAATATATGAAATCCAAAGCTAAAAATCCTAATTTGTTTGACGATAGGAAAACGCAATTTTTAACGTTAAAACAATTTAAAAAAGAGTCTAATAAATGACATTAACGGATAAGATAATAAAAAACATTATTATGCGCGTTATTAAATCTCAAGATTACCGTATAGAAATTGTCAATCTTATTAATGCTGAATTTTTGCAATTTGCCATAGATTTTTTCAAGAAAATAATTGAGGCAAAGTTAAATTCTCAAGATATAACAATTGATTGGTATAAAAAAGCATTTATGAATAAAAATCTATCTGCCGAAGATATAGCTATAAATGCAGGCCTTAATAAGAAAACCATAAGCAATATGTATGGTTCTGCGGCAAGAGCAATTGTTATAGAGGCGTCAAATGAACATTTTGAATCTTTGTATCATAGTATTCAAACTCTCGTTGAAATGGAGAAAGAAATAGAACTCACTTTAACCATAAAGTTAAAAAGCGTCAGCGTGGAATTAAATGTAAGCGAAAGTTTAATAGTTATAAACACATTGGCGGTAAAAAGAGCGCAATTACGAGGCGGCTTATGGAGCACAGCCGGAAAAAGTACAGAAAAATATTTAATGCTTACGCTTTGTAAATTGTATAAAATTGATAAGCAATATTATGATGCAGAAATTTTTATAAAAGATAAAAGTAAAAAAGTTGACAGAGAAATTGATTTTTATCTTGTTAACGATAGAAAAAAATATTTATGCGAAGTAAAACTTATGGGAAAAGGTAATCCCGAAAGCGCTGACGCAATATTTGCAAGAAAATCTGATATTTTTGTAGCAGACGCTTTATCACAACAAAATAAAAATCAGGCCGATGAATTAAAAGTCAGCTGGATTGCCTTACAAGATAAAGAAGGTTTTAGGCGTTTTGAATTGGCGCTTGATAGGTTTAATATACCGTATATAAAATATAACGGTAATTTGGAAGAGGATTTACCCAAAATCTTAGACGAGTTGTTTTAACAAAATAGAGAGGCCAAATGTTAAAATAACAATCTGATAAATCGCAATAGAAATAATTGGCTAAAAAACTATTAAAAAAAACTTGTCAAAAAAAATGCTTGACAAAAATAAAATAAGTTTGTAAATTATTTTCAACTTAATACAAAACAGCAAAGCCGCTGAAAGAATAGTGTTTTCTTTCAGCGGCTTTTTGTTTTAATCAAATTCATAAAAATAATAGCGTTAAAAACGGCAAAGGCGCCGGAGGGTTTTTTCTCCGGCGCTTTTGCCGTTAATATAAAAAGTAAACGAACAAAATTTTACAATTAAAAAGGAGGGGATATAAATAAAACGGCATGCCGCAGTCTGCAGTTATAAGTTTTAAAAGGAGGAATTTATGGAAACAACTGCTTTTTCGTCAGTGGACACTCTTTGGGTTTTGTTTGGCGCGGTTTTAGTTTTCTTTATGCAGCCGGGATTTGCGATGCTTGAGGCCGGTCTTACACGCGCAAAAAACGCTGGTAATATCGTATTGAAAAATCTTATGGATTTTTCTTTAGGCTCTGTATTTTTCTGGCTTATAGGTTTTGGAATAATGTTTGGCGCGGGAAGCTCTTTATTTGGCTCAATTGATATTTTCAGCAAAGCGGATACTTACGGAGGCACTTATCCTTCTTACGCTTTTTTAATTTTTCAGACGGTTTTTTGCGCCACGGCGGCAACGATAGTTTCCGGAGCTATGGCTGAAAGAACTAAATTCATCTCTTACGTTATTTATAGTATCGTTATCAGCGCGGTGATATATCCTATATCAGGCCACTGGATCTGGGGCGGCGGCTGGCTTGGCAGCTTAGGCTTTCACGATTTTGCCGGCTCTACTACAGTTCACATGGTCGGCGGAGTCGCGGCTTTTGTAGGCGCTGCGATGCTTGGCGCCCGCATAGGAAAATACGGTAAAAAAGGCGAATCTCAGGCAATTCCCGGACACAGCATAACCTTGGCGGCTTTGGGCGTATTTATATTGTGGTTTGGCTGGTTTGGGTTTAACGGAGCTTCGACAGTTTCAATGTCCGGCGATTCCATACTTTCGGCTTCAACTATTTTCGTAACGACTAATCTTGCCGCGGCGGCCGGGGCTGTCGCCGTTTTGTTTTTAACGTGGATAAGGTACAAAAAACCCGACGTCTCTATGACTCTTAACGGCGTGCTTGCAGGGCTTGTGGCAATTACTGCCGGCTGCGACGCCGTGTCTCCTTTGGGCGCTTTAATAATAGGGCTTATCGCCGGAGTTGTCGTAGTTTTTGCGGTTGAATTTATAGATAAAGTTTTGAAAGTTGACGATCCCGTCGGGGCGGTTGCGGTTCACGGCGTATGCGGAGCTTTGGGAACAATTTTAACCGGAGTTTTTGCTTTAGACGGCGGACTTTTGTACGGCGGCGGTTTTAAAATGGTCGGCATTCAAACTTTAGGCGTAATTGCGGTAGCCGCTTTTATAGGCGCGGCAATGTTTATAACGTTTGGCATAATAAAAAAGACTATAGGTTTGAGAGTTGAAAAAGAAGAAGAAATAACCGGGCTTGACATAGTTGAACACAACCTCATCGGTTACGCCGATTTCATGCCTTCGGTTTTTGCGGGCGATATTTCATCTGAAGAAAAAACTTTCGAGACAGCTCCTGTTCCTGAGGCTCCCGCTTCTACTCACAGCGGCACAAAACTTACAAAAGTTGTGGTTATTATTAATCAAATCAAGTTTGAAGCTTTGAAACTTGCTTTAGATAAGCTCGGCATTACCGGCATAACCGTAACTCAGGTTTTAGGGCGCGGAATGCAAAAAGGTCATACGGAATATTACAGAGGTTCCGTTGTTGAAACGACTTTGCTTCCTAAAGTAAAAGTTGAAATAGTGGTTGCAAAAATTCCCGTAAAAACCTTGATAGACACTATAAAACAAACTCTTCATACCGGCAATATCGGCGACGGTAAAATATTCGTCTATAACGTCGAGAACGTTGTAAAAGTGCGCACAAGTCAGGAGGGATACGACGCTTTGCAGGATGAAGAGGCTAAATAAAAGCAATACATCTGACCGCGCAAGCGGCAGAAATCAAAAAGGGGGGTAGTAAAATGAAGAAACTTTTAATTGCGGCGGTAATGTTGGCGGCAGTGTCTGTAAACGGTTTTGCGTATAGTTTTTTTGTAGGAGGAGAGCTGGGAATTGAATCCATAACTCCCAATAAGGGCGATTCAAATACGACTTTTTCAGTTTCTCCTTACGTGGGATATTTGTTAAACGATAAGTCCGATATAAGCATTGGTTTTTCATACAGCGATAATGGAACGGTTGATCCGGATGCGGAGGACAAGGACGAAAGTTCTTTCGGCGTAACTTTGGCTTATGAATACGCTATAGCTTCCGTCGATAAACTTACGTTTTACATTTCTCCGACGCTTACTTATACCAGCACGTCGGTTAAAGACGGAGATGCTTATTCTTCTTACGAGATTGCCGTAGCTCCAAACGTTCAATATGCGCTCTCAGAAAGAGTCGGATTGATTGCTACGCTTGGTTTCGCAGGAATAAGTTATGAAGCGATAGAAGACGGGGACAGCACGTTTACATTTGGCGCAAACGGCAACGATACCATTACGTCAATAGGTTTTTATTTTAATTTCTAAAAACAGCCATTTTTATAATGTAGTTTGATGTAAGAAAAATCCGGACGTATTTAATACGTCCGGATTTTTTTGAATATATATGCATTGACATTTTTTTTGAAGTCTGATATAATTATTTCAAATTTAATATAGAAACTGAACAGCGGGGTTCAGAAAATCGTATGATTTTAAAAATCATAGACTTTCTGACCCCGTTTTTTTTATGAAATAAGCGGTTTGACATTCAGGTTAAAAAATCAGAGTTTTCGGTCGTTTTGTTTTTTGGCCTTAATTTCAAACCGCACTTAAAAAAGGAGGCAGTATGATTAATGTTGGGGATACGGCATTTATTTTGATTTGCGCCGCTATGGTATTCATTATGACCCCGGGTCTTGGATTTTTTTACGGGGGGCTGGGACGCAGGAAAAACGTAGTCAGCAATATGATGAATTCCGTTTTTATTATGGGGCTTGGCATTGTTTTGTACACATTGGTCGGCTATTCTTTGTCTTTTGGCGGAGAGGGTAAAATCATAGGTTCTCTTCAGAATTTTGCTCTTGCCGGAATAGACAAAGACAGTATCTTTGGCGATAATTTGCCGACTTTTGCTTTTGTGGCTTTTCAAATGATGTTTGCTTTAATAACGCCGGCCATTATAACGGGTTCCGTTGCCGGAAGAATGAAATTTAAAGCTTTGTTTATTTTTATAGCCATATGGTCAATAATAGTATATTACCCTCTTGCGCATATGGTGTGGGGCGGAGGATTGATAGGCGGCAATCTTAAAGCTCTTGATTTTGCCGGCGGAGACGTAGTTCATATAAGTTCCGGTTTGACCGGTCTTATTCTTGCCATAATTTTGGGCAGAAGGCACGGTTACGAACATGTTTCTTACCGTATTCATAATATTCCTTTTGTAGTTTTGGGAATGGGACTTTTGTGGTTTGGCTGGTTTGGGTTTAATGCCGGCAGCGCTTTAGCCGCAAACGGTCTTGCCGCGCACGCTTTTATGACGACGGCTGTTTCTGCCGCGGCGGCAATGGTAGTATGGATGCTCATTGACGTAATAAAACAGGGAAAACCTACGCTTATCGGAGCATGCACCGGAGTAGTCGCGGGTCTTGTGGGCATTACTCCCGCAGCCGGTTTTGTTTCAATAGGAGCGTCTTTAGTAATAGGCATAAGCGTTGCTCCGGTATGTTATTTTGGTATAATTCTTATAAAGAAAATTGTGAAAATCGACGATTCTCTCGACGCTTTCGGCTGCCACGGAATAGGCGGCATATGGGGCGGCATTCTCACCGGTCTTTTTGTAACGCCGGAACTTAATCTTACCGAATGGCTTGGCGG
>JAISRM010000219.1 GCA_031273645.1 Endomicrobium sp. | reverse complement strand
GGCAAAAACGGTGTTTTTGTTTTTTTTGGGGCTTATCGCAGCGGGCGCGATTTTATTATCGCTGCCCGTTTCGCGCAACGCCGGCGCCGCTTTTTCGCCGTTAATTTCAGTTTTTACTTCCGTATCTGCCGTATGCGTTACGGGTTTAAGCATAGTTGACATAGGCTCTTATTTTTCATTTTTCGGTCAGGCGCTGATTCTTGTTTTAGTTCAGCTTGGCGCTATGGGCTATATGTTTGTTTCAACTGTAGTCGCTTTGCTTATAGGCAAAATGGCGCTTAAAGACAGACGCATAATGAAGGAAATGTTTGACGTCTCTTCTTTTAACGGACTTAAGGAACTTCTTATAAAAGCCGTTGTTTTCGTCGTAAGCATAGAAGGGGCGGGCGCCGTCGTTCTCAGCGTTCTTTTTATGAGGGAGTATCCGTTTTTTAAATCCGTTTATCTGGGTATTTTTTATTCTGTCGCCGCTTTTTGCAATGCCGGATTTTCTCTTTTTGAGCACAGTTTATCGGGATACGCTTACAACCCCGCAATTCTTTACGTTATTGCGGCGCTTATAATTCTTGGAGGGCTGGGTTTTTTCGTCATAGTTGATATATTTGATACTTATAAAAATAAGCGCATTCATTTATCGACGAACACCAAGGTTATACTTTCCGTTACTTTAATCGTAATATCGTCGGGGTTTTTAATATTTTTGTTGTCGGAACGTACGGGCGTTTTAAAAAATCACGGATTATTTTATTGTTTAAACAACGCTTTTTTTCAAATAGTAAGCGCAAGAACGGCCGGTTTTTCATCAATACCGGCGTCTTTGTATAATGAGTTTACAGATTCGGTTTTGATTTTGATTATGTCGATAGGAGCAGCTCCCGGAAGCACGGCCGGAGGCATAAAAGTTACGACCGTCGCGCTTGTTTTCGTTTTTGTCAGAAGCGTCATTATGTCTGAGGAAGACGCAGTTCTTTTTAAAAGGATTATTCCGGCCGATTTAATAAAAAAATCTCTGGCAATTTTTATAATATTTTTTGCTTCAATATCGGTTTTCTCGACTCTTATGATTTTATTTGAACCGGACAAAAGGCCGATAAAAGTTATTTTTGAAGTTGTTTCTGCTTTTGGAACTTCTGGGTTATCCGCCGGAATTACCGATAAATTATCGTTATGCGGCAAAATAATAATTATGCTGTCGATGATTGCCGGAAGAATAGGTATTATTACTATTTTAATTATGATGCTTACTTCTGCGCAAAAAAAGAAGCGCGTAAAATATCCCCAAGCAAGAATTCTCGTCGGATAGCCGGCGCAATATTTGCGCATAACATATTTCAGGGCGGACAAATGAAGAAAAAACAATTTGGCGTAATAGGGCTTGGCACTTTCGGTTACAACGTCGCCGTAGAACTTTCAAAAAAAGGAATGCAGGTCCTTGCCATAGACAACAACGCCGATTTGGTAAACGAAATAAGCCAGTCTGTTACGCAGGCGCTGATAGCCGACGCTACCGACGAAAAAGCCGTAAAAGACGCCGGAGTCGGAGATTGCGATACCGTTATAGTTTCAATAGGAGAAAGTATTGAAACAAGCATTCTTGCCATGCTGATAGTTAAGGAACTCGGCGTAAAAAACGTGATAGTCAAATGCGCAAGTCAGTGGCACTTAAAAGTTGCGGCAAAACTCGGCGCTGCAACCGTAATTTATCCCGAATTTGAAACGGCTAAAAAACTTGTTGACAGCATAGTAAACCCCAACATACTTGAGCAGATAGAGCTTTCCAAAGATTACAATCTCGTTGAAATCGTCGCGCCGAAAGCATTCTGGGGGAAAGCCATAAAAGATATGGGCATCAGGAATAATTACGGAGTAAACGTCATAGCGATACGCCGGCGCATTCCTTACGTTAACGACGAAGGTCAAACCGATATAAAAGAAGAAGTGAACATGGTGCCGGGACCTGAAGACGAAATATATCAAAACGACGTTCTCGTCGCAATAGGCCCGGAAAGTTCTCTTGCAAAACTTAAAAAACTTTAGGATTTTGGAGATTAAATGTCAAATGATACGGCTGCCGATAAGGCAAACGCGAAGAGGATCATATAGAACTTGGGAAATTTTACTTTTTAAACAACAATTACGACGAAGCTGTCGCCGAATTTAATAAAGCTTTGGACATAAATAAAGATAATCCGGAAGCTTATTATAATCTCGGGCTTATAAGCGAAAGCAGCAATAGACCCCAAGACGCCAAAGAGATGTATTTGAAAGCTTTAAGCATTAAGCCGGATTTTAAAATAGCCAGAGAAAAATTAAATAAACTTATGGGATTAAACGATGAATAATATCGAACAGATTATCAAAGAAGCGTTTGAAAAAATTGAAAATGCGGATTCCGTTTCTATCGAGGCAGTAAGGCTTGAATATCTTGGAAAAAGCGGAGCGCTGACTTCAATTTTAAAATCTCTTTCTCAATATTCAATTGAAGAAAAAAAACAGATAGGCGCCCGGGCAAACCGCGCTAAAGTTCTTATAGAAGAAGCGATTGAAATTAAAAAAGAAAAGTTAAAGAAATGCGCTCTTGACGAAAGGCTTGCAAAAGAAAAACAGGATTTTTCTTCTTCTTTTTATTTTAATTTTTCAAAAGGCAGTCTGCATCCCGTGCTGCAAACGATAGAATCTATCGGCGCGGTTTTTAAATCTCTCGGTTTTGACGTTGCCGAAGGCCCGGAAATTGAAACCGACCGTTATAATTTCGAGGCTTTAAATATTGCCTCAGATCATCCAGCAAGAGACACTCAGGACACTTTTTATCTTGAAGGAACGAACAATCTTTTAAGAACGCACACTTCGCCCGGACAGATACGCGTTATGGAAAAACAAAATCCTCCGGTAAAAGTGATAGTTCCGGGCAGAGTTTACAGAAACGAAGCTTCCGACGCGTCGCATTCTTCTACTTTTCACCAAATTGAAGGTCTTTGCGTAGGCGGCAATATAACGTTTGCGGATCTCAAAAGCGTTTTGACGAGTTTTGCGCATAAATTTTTCGGGCGCGATCTTAACATAAGATTCAGGCCTTCTCATTTTCAGTTTACCGAACCGTCGGCCGAAGCCGACATGCAGTGTTTTTTTTGCAAAGGCAAAGGCTGCCGCGTGTGTAAAAATTCCGGCTGGATTGAAACTCTGGGCTGCGGAATGGTTCATCCAAACGTTTTAAAGGCCGTTAATTACGATCCTGAAAAATATTCGGGATATGCTTTCGGGATAGGCGTTGAAAGAATAGCCATGCTTAAGCGCGGCATTGACGACATACGCTTGTTTTACGAAAACGATTTGCGGTTTTTAAAGCAGTTTTGACGGTTAGTTTCATTGCGGCTATTTTTGCTTTTTACGGGCGGCTGCGCTGTTTGTTTGCAAAGGTATCGGGCTTAAATTTTTCAATTACTTTAGGAGTTATAATTATGAAAGTCTCGTATAACTGGCTTAAAAAATTCGTTGATTTTGATTTGTCAGCTTGGGAACTTGCAAAAATGCTTACTTCCATAGGCGTGGAGACTTCTGTAATTTCCTCTCCTGCCGCATGGAGCGGAGTAATAACTGCGCAAGTTCTCGACGTTCAAAAGCATCCTAACGCCGATAAGCTTTCGCTGTGTAAAGTTACTGATGGGCAAAACCAATATTCCATAGTATGCGGAGCCAAAAATATAGCCGCCGGACAGATTGTGCCTCTTTCAAAAATCGGAGCCGTTTTGCCGGGAAATTTTGAAATTAAAAAATCAAAAATAAGAGGCGTTGAATCCGAAGGCATGATATGTTCCGAGTCGGAACTTGGGCTTAAAGAAAAATCAGACGGTATTTTTGTTTTGCCCCAAGACGCTCCGGTCGGAATCCCTCTTGAAAAAGTTATCGGAGACGATGATTTTATTCTTGAAGTTGAAATAACGACCAACAGAGGCGACGTTTTAAGCCATCTGGGAGTTGCCCGCGAGATATGCGCAAAACTTAAGAAAACTCCCGTTCTTCCGATAATTAAAACTCCCAATACGGCTTCTTACAGCATAGCGAAGGTTGAATCAAATTTATGCCAAAGGTATATAGGCTGCATAATTTCCGGAGTAAAAGTAGGTCCTTCTCCAAAATGGCTGGCCGACTCTTTGGAAAAATGCGCAATAAGGCCGATCAACAATATAGTTGACATTACAAATTACGTTATGCTTGAATTCGGACAGCCTCTCCACGCTTTTGACATTTCAAAATTGTCTTCAAAAAACGTTATCGTAAGAACTGCCCAAGAGGGCGAATCAATTACCGCTCTTGACGGCAGGCAATATAAGCTTGACGACGATATGCTTGTGATAGCGGATTCGTCTAAAGCTGTGGCAATAGCCGGCGTTATGGGCGGAGAATATTCCGGAATTGACAATTCTACCGATACGGTTTTTTTAGAAAGCGCCGTGTTTAATCCTTCGTCTATAAGAAAGACGTCAAAAAAACTCAATCTTTCAAGCGATTCTTCTTACAGGTTTGAAAGAGGAATAGGCTGGGACATTACCGAGCTTGCCTCATGGAGAGCGGCTAATCTTATAACCGAGCTTGCCGGAGGGAAAATAGAAGTAAGAGAAGATATTGCAGCAGCCGGTTATGAAAAAACCGACATTACGCTCAGAATTGAAAGAGTTTCAAAACTTCTCGGATATAAAATTGAAAGCGACGAAATAGCCGAAATTTTAAGATTTTTAGGAATAGATTTACAGCCAAGAGGCGAAGTTATTTTATGCTCTATTCCTTCGTGGCGCAACGATATAAAAGAAGAGGTGGATTTAATTGAGGAAGTCGCAAGAATTAACGGATACGACAATATCCCGACGCCTGCCCAGCAAGATCACGTCGTCTATACGCCGTCTAACTCGTTCTTTCCGAAGATAGCGCAGTCTTTTAGGATAAAATTGTCCGGCATGGGTTTTAGCGAGGCTTTAAATTACAGCTTTTCGGAAATAAGCGAACTTGATTTTTTCGGCTTAAAATATCATTATAAAATTGCAAATCCGATTTCTAAAGAAAACGAAACGCTAAGGCCGTCTCTTCTGCCGGCTCTTTATAAAAACGTTAAGTTAAACGTTTCTCAGGGCGCGCAGTCCGTCGCTTTATTTGAATACGGAAAAATTTACGCAGATTTTGGCGAAAGAAAAACTTTTGCGGTCATAATGTGCGGAAACGTATGGCGGGAATGGTGGATGTGGTCGGAAAAGAAAATAAATCCGCAATACGATTTTTATTTCGGCGGAGGGATAGTTAAAAATATTCTTCCCTGCGCAGAATTTGAAATTGCCGAAAATTTAAAGCCCGCGCCTTATTTTCATCCCGGAAAAACGGCCTGCGTAATTTACAGAGGGAAAACCGTCGGACAGTTCGGCGTTTTAAAACCTTCCGTAAGCCAAGACGTTAAAAACGACGTTTTTTATTTTGAAATCGATCTGGAAAACCTGCAGGATTGGCATTCGGACGCAAATTCATTGTATAAACGCTATTCGAAGTTTCCGGAAGTTAAGAGAGACGTTTCGGTTTTTGCCGACAAGTCTTTGCCTTTTGTAAAAATAGAAAAAACTATAAAAGGCATTATGAAAAGCGGCGGCATTTTGTCGGATTATTCTTTGTTTTCAGTCTATGACGACGAGACAAAGCTTGGAGAGGGGAAAATAAGCTATTCGCTCAGGCTTTCTTACAGAAATGCCGAAAGAACTCTTACCGACGAAGAAGTCAATAAAGACATGAACGATCTTATCGATAAGCTCGACAAAGAGATTGGAGTAAAGCTTAGAATTTAAGCCGTTTTTTACTTATAAAAAAGTTGATATTGTTTTTTCGTTTCGGCTGAGATTTTAGTTTTGCCGAGAGGGAACAGATAATATTAACTTTATTTTTTTAAAGGTCAGCCGCGTCTTTATGCTATAATTAATTTATGAAAAAAATAACGGTCGTTTTTCTTATTGCAGTTTTATTTTGTCCGGTTTTGAGCGCTCAAAACCGGTCTAAAGTTTCTGCGGAAAAATTAGAAAAAATTATTGCAGATTTTGACGCTTATGTCCAAAAAACGCGCCGGCAGTGGAACATTCCCGGAATGTCCGTTTGCGTAGTCGTCGGAGACAAAATCGCATATAAAAAATCTTTCGGCGTAAGAGAAATTAAAAAAAGCCCCGCTGTTGACAATAAAACGATTTTTCAAATAGCTTCGTGCACAAAATCTTTCACCGCCGTTCTTACGGCTATGCTTGTGGACTACGGGTATTTTTCATGGGACGATAAAGTAATTAAGTATCTTCCTGATTTCAGGCTTTATGACAAAAAAACAAGCGAAGAAATGACGATAGAAGATTTATTGTCGCAAAACAGCGGGCTGCCTGCGTATTCTCAGCACCTTATGATGTTATTTGGTTACGATAAAGATTATATCGTCGAATCAATGCGCTATATAAAACCGGAAAGCCCTTTTAGAACAAAATACGCTTATCAAAATAATTTGTATCTCGTTTTAGAAAAAATTATTGAAAAAGTTACCGGAAAAACGTGGCAGAAACATATGATAGAGATGATTTTGACGCCTCTTGATATGAAATATACCACTCTCAATTATAACGGATATGTAAAATCAAAAAATAAAGCCGTCGGGCATTATTATGCCGCAGGAACGCTTACGAGCGTGCCAGAAGACCTTACTTACGACAAATGGCCTTATCTTTTTGCAGCCGCAAGCGGCGTTAATTCTAATATAGACGATATGTCCAAATGGCTTAAGTTTATAGTAAACGGCGCTTCCGTTTATGAGATTTCCTTTCTTTCCGAAACTAATTATAACAAGCTCTTTGAAAATAAAGTTTTTGTAAACAACAGCCAGTCGGATAAAACAAAGAAAAATTATTATTGCATGGGGTGGAGAAGTTCGCAATATAAACCGGAAA
>JAISRM010000009.1 GCA_031273645.1 Endomicrobium sp. | reverse complement strand
TTTCTATACCCTCTCTTTACTACTTTTAACATCTCTTTATACGTCCCTTTCTTCACTCCCACAAGCCTTCTAAAATCTTTTCCCTTTAATTTTAATACTTTTTCTGTTTTTTTCATTCTTTTATTTTATCTTTTTTTTATATTTTGGGTTGGAAAGAGGTTTAATATTAATATGATTTTTAACATTGTTCTTTTTAAAAACGCAATGTAACCAGACTTCATCTGACAGAATTTTTTAGTAAACATGGATTCCCACCCGATAAAAACATTCGGGTGCAGGCTGCTAAGGAAGAACGAATATTAAAAACGCGGGAATGACAAACTGAAAGACGACAGATTGCGTCTGTTTTGTCAATCGTTTTTTAAGGTTTTTTTATCAACCAACATAAAAACAGACGAAATCTGTCGCGTGAAAATAAGAGGAAATGCAAAAGCCCGCAGATAATTTTTATCTGCGGGCTTTTATATTTTATTATTTAAGTGTTTTTTATATTTTTTGATCGACGTATATTCCTGGTCCCATTGTTGAAGATACCGATACGCTTTTAATATATTGTCCTTTTGAACTTGAAGGTTTTGCTTTTGATACGGCCTCAAACAAAGTTTTTATGTTTTCGGCTAATTTTTCTTTATCAAAAGAAACTCTTCCTACGGGGCAGTGAATAATTCCGAAAGAATCGTTTTTATATTCAACTCTGCCTTTTTTAAGTTCGCTTACAGCCGTGCCTATTTCAAAAGTTACCGTGCCTGATTTGGGGTTAGGCATAAGACCTTTAGGTCCCAATATTTTAGCGACTTTGCTTAAATCTTTCATAACATCGGGAGTTGCCACTAAAATATCAAAATCAATAATGCCTTTTGAAATTTCTTCTATCAAATCTTCGGAACCGATTTTATCGGCGCCGGCGTTCTGCGCTTCTTTCTGTTTTTCGCCTTTTGCCAAAACTGCGACTTTTCTGGTTTTTCCTATTCCGTTGGGAAGAGAAACAGTGCCTCTTACGATTTGATCGCTTTGCTTGGGATCTATTCCAAGTTTAATGTGAAGCTCGACAGTTTCGTCAAATTTTGCCTTAGCGGTTTGTTTGACAAGATCCACCGCTTCAATTAAAGAATAAGATTTGCTTTTGTCAACCAATTTTGAAGATTCGTTAAATTTTTTTCCCATTTTTCCCCCTGTGGTTTGCGATGTTTTTGACATCTCCCACAATTCTATTTTAATAAAGCCTTACGGCAAATGTCCGTAAACTTATTTTACTATGTCTATACCCATGCTTCTTGCAGTGCCTTCAACCATCAATTTTGCGGCGTTTAAATCGCCGTTTGCATTTAAGTCCGGCATTTTTTGTTTTGCGATTTCTTCAACCTGCGCAGCTGTTATTTTCCCGACTTTATTTCTGTTTGGAACTCCGGAAGCTTTAGCTACGCCGGCGGCTTTTTTTACCAATGCCGAAACGGGAGGCATTTTTGTTATAAACGTAAACGATCTGTCGTCCATAACGGTAATGACGACCGGAATTGTCATGCCCTGTTCCATTTTCTTGGTTCTTTCGTTAAACTGTTTGCAAAAATCCATAATATTTACGCCCTGCTGACCTAATGCCGGACCTACCGGCGGAGCGGGATTAGCTCCTCCTGCAGGAATTTGAAGTTTAATCATTGCTTTTACTTTCTTTGGCGCCATTTTACTTGCTCCTTGTATGCTAAGCGACAATGAAAAATTGAGAACTAAAATTAAGAAGCTGTGTTTTACACTAATTTCTATTCCGGATTTTTCATTTTCATATTTTATTTAGCGGTTAACTGATTTTTTAAACTTGGATTCCCATTTTCATGGGAATGACAAAACAGACACTGACAGCCAACCCATAAAACAGACAAAGTCTGTGATTCAGGCTGCTTAGGAATAAAAGAACATTAATACATTCGGGACAGACTGCGTCTGTTTTGTTACCAAACTATTAAGTTGTTGCCTACAGCTTGCTTACAGGGTATATGTCAACAATTAAATTTTTTCAACCTGCAAAAAGTCTAATTCAACCGGAGTAGGTCTTCCGAAAATAGTAACCATAACTTTCAGTTTTCCTCTCTCCTGATTAACGTCTTCGACAATTCCTATAAAATGTTTAAAAGGCCCTTCAATAATGCGCACGTTTTCTTCTTTCTCAAAAGATACGGCCGGCCTCGGTTTTGCAGCATTTGGATTAACTATGGTATTTAATAAGCTTTCGACTTCTTCATGAGCCATAGGAACGGGCTTAACGCCGCCGAGAAAACCCGTAACTCCCGCGGTATTTCTTATAAGCCAATAAGTTGTATTATTAACCGTCATTTCAACAAAAACGTATCCCGGATAAAATTTTCTCTTCTTTATTCTCTTCTTATTTTGTTTAACTTCCACAACTTCTTCCGTGGGAACAAGTATCCGCGAAATGATGCCCTGCATATTTAAATTCGATACGGCCATTTCTAAACTTTTTTTCACCTTATCTTCATGTCCGGAATAAGTGTGGACTACATACCATTGGTTTGCCATATTTTACCTCAAAATTATACTCAATTTATAATATGCGTCCTACTATTATACCCAGAATAAAATCAACCAAATAAACAAAAACAGACATAATAGCGACAAATATTACAACAATTACGGTTGTGCCGAAAACTTCTTTTCTGCCAAGCCATGTAACTTTTGTAAGTTCGTGCCACGCGTCTTGAAAAAACTGAATAGAGTTTTTAAAAAAATTCATTTGACACCCTTTTAACGACAAATTTAAAAGTTAAGAGTCCAAAGCTTTAAATAAAGATTTTTGTTTTCCTTCAAACTTTCAACTTTTAACTTTGGACTGTCTTTTTTATACGGGGGCAGAAGGATTTGAACCTCCAAAGCCGGTTTTGGAGACCGGAAGTTTACCGTTAGCCTATGCCCCCAAGAACTATAAAACCGGAAGTTTGGAAGTATAGATGCCACGGCAACTACAGCCGCCAAACGCCTTAAATAACGGCAATCCGTTTTTAAAACAACAAACAGCTATTTTGTTTCTTTATGATCAGTGCGTTTACCGCAATTTTTACAAAACTTTTTTAAAGCGAGCTTTCCTTCCTGCTTTTTGCCTCTGTCAAAATAATAATTTCTATTCTTGCATACGCTGCAAGCCATGGTTATGATAACTCTTTCTGCCATCTTTATATTCCTTTGACTAATTACGGATCATTTAGAGCGAAAAAATTCCGCCGTCTATAATCCGTAATTCTTTTTTTATTTTATTCCACTATTTCCGTTACTACTCCAGATCCTACCGTCCTGCCGCCTTCTCTTATTGCAAATCTCAGCTGCTTTTCCATTGCTACAGGCATTATCA
>JAISRM010000253.1 GCA_031273645.1 Endomicrobium sp. | reverse complement strand
AACCCGTTATAAAACGCTTTTAACCGGCAAACGATAAAATTAGAATCAGGCATTATTGTTTCTCTTAAACAAATTAAAATCAATGTTAAGCCCCGCTCTGTCCATTTCTCTGGCTATTTTCAGCTCCATTAATTCCTGAATGCTGTCTATTGCAAGAAATTTAAAGCCTTTATAAGCATTATCTTTTGCGTCTATGTCGGAACCGTGCAGAATAAGAACTCTTTTTTCCGGAAACAGCGCCGTAAGAAAACCCGTTCCGTAAAGTATTTTTGCAGACGGAACTTTTTTATTATTGCATTCGCATTCGCCTTTCCAGAGAATAATTGCATAAACTGTGTCTTCTTTAACTTCTTTTCTTAAAAGTTCCGAAATAAGAAGATCTTCGGAAGGCTCTATATCTATAACAACGGGTTCGTAACCCATAATTTTTACAAATTTATACAGCATGGCGTTTAAAGAAAGGTCTGCTATATTTATAAGAAGGACTTTTTCTTTATTTTCCAAAACTGCGGGTTTTTCTTTTAGAGGCGCGGGCGTATTTATTTTTTCAGTTTTTTCTTTTGCAGCTTCCTGCTGCGGTTCTTTTACAAGAACAAGCTGCGGCTGAATTTCCGGTTTTTTATCCGTTTTAGAATCGTCGGGAATTTGAAGCGGAATTTGTTCCTGCGGCTGAGTTTGCGTTTGCGCCTGCGCTTGTTTGTTGTCGGCGGGTTCTGAGGCGGCTTGTTTCATTAGAGCGGCCAAAATGTCTTTTGCCTGCATTAAGCCTGAGAGATAGGCGTCTTTTGCAGTTGACTCCGTAAACAAAATTGATTTTTTGGGATAATAATCAACTTTTTTAAATTCTCTCAACTGCTGGCAATCATCGCCAAAAGTTTTTTCAATGTATTGCTTAACCTCTTTTACCCATTTGACAAATTCCTGCGATTTTGGTCCGCCGATATTTTTTATCGCATCGATACCGTCAATATATTTTTTAATTGAATCAACAATTTCTTTGTTTTCCACACACGCCTCCTTTTTGCAAATCGTTAGTTATATTAATTCTACACTTTTTTCATCTTTTTTTACATAGCCTATCGCTTTTGCGCCTTTAAAATATTTTTTCACGCTTAAAGCGGCTTGCGGCCTTACTATCAAAACCATGCCTATGCCCATATTAAGAGTTCTGTATATGTCTTTTTCCGGGACATTGCCTTTTTTCTTAATAATTTGAAAAATCTCCGGAACTTCCCACGATTTTTTTTCTATTACCGCTTTTGCGTTTTGCGGCAGTATTCTTTCTATTTTATCGTAGAAACTTCCTCCGGTGATATGGGCTATGCCGGTAATATTTTGTTTTGTCGCATTAAATTTCCCGACGGCCGACAAAACTTCTTTAACGTATATTTTCGTCGGAGCAAGAAGCTGTTTTGAATATTTTTTCAACTCCACGTCGGAAAAAACTTTTCTTATCAAAGAATAACCGTTTGAATGAGGCCCGCTTGAAGGAAGGCCTATTATCACGTCGTTTGGCTTTATATTTTTACCCGTTATTTCTTTTCCCTTTTCTATTATTCCTACGGAAAAACCGGCAAGATCGTATTCTCCGTCTTTATAAAAACCCGGCATCTCGGCCGTCTCTCCGCCGATAAGCGCCGAACCGGAAATTTCGCAGCCTTTAGCTATTCCCTTTATAACGTTTTCAGCCTGCCCGACATTGAGTTTTCCGCAGGCAAAATAATCTAAAAAGAAAAGAGGCTTTGCCCCTGCGCAAATTAAATCGTTAACGTTCATCGCCACTAAATCTATTCCCACCGTGTCGTGTTTATTTAAAAGAAAAGCTATTTTAAGCTTAGTGCCGACGCCGTCGGTAGAACTTACAAGATTATATTTTGTTTTTGCAACGGGAAACAAACCTCCAAATCCTCCTATTTCAGGAAGGTTTTTTTTAAGCCTTTTTACAAGTTCGTTTCCGGCGTCGATATTTACGCCGGCTTTTCTGTAAGTAATAGACATTTAATGCTCCCAAGTTATTAACTGCCGCCGCTATTCTATTTTCTGCTGCCGGGTTTTACCGCCGACGATCCCGCTTTGCACATCGGGCATTCTTCTTCTTTGTAGCTTTTTACTTCAAGGCTCAGCAAAGAAAATCTCGGAACGCCAAAATCAACTTTGCCGCCGCTTCTATCGACTAAAGAAACTACGGCGCAAATCGCGGCTCCGGAAAGTTTTATCAAATCTATAACTTCCTTAGTGGAAAGCCCCGTAGTTATAACGTCTTCGACAACTAAGACATTTTCGCCTTTGTTAACGCAAAACCCTCTGCGCAGCGTTACGTCGCCGCCGACTCTTTCTGTAAACACGGCTCTCACGCCCAAAGCTCTTCCCATTTCGTGCCCGATAATAATTGCGCCCATCGCCGGAGAGACTACAGCGTCTATTTTAATATTATTTTCTTTTAGTTTTTCGCTAAGAGCTAAGGCAAGCTTTTGGGCTTCTTTAGGATGCTGTAAAATCAAAGCGGACTGAAAATAAGTATCGGAATGCAATCCGCTTGAAAGTTTAAAATGTCCGTTTAATAAAGCGTCATTTTTCTTAAATAAATCTTTTACTTCATCCGGATTCATTTTGTCTCCCGTTTGTTCTTTTTTTATCTAATTCTCAATTTGCTTTATGCTTTCATAAATTGCTTTTGCCGCTTCCTGCGGGTTTGGAGCTTCAATAATCGGTCTTCCTACGACTATAAAATCAGCCCCGTCTTTTACCGCAGATTCAGGCGATGCGACGCGTTTTTGATCGTCGTCGGCTTTTGCCGGACGTATCCCCGGCGTAACAACCCGAAAATTTTTACCGCATTCTTTTTTTATAAAAGTTATCTCAAGAGGCGAAGCAATAACGCCGTCAACGCCGCATG
>JAISRM010000176.1 GCA_031273645.1 Endomicrobium sp. | reverse complement strand
GACGGTCAGATGTCCTGCGACAAAGGACAAATATATTCTTTAGACAGCGGACTTACTAATGCCTTTTTTGACGAAGAAACCCCGGGTGAAAAAGATTATTTGCTTGGAGTCAATTACAGAACCGGACAACGCTGGTGCGTAACGGCGGAAGAGGATAAGAAATCCGTATGCACAATGCTGGGCGGCATAAAACAGGACAGAACAAAATGCAGCGGCGCCGCCGGAAGTAGAACGAATTGTTATGCTCTGTAGCAATTCTTATTTTGGCCCGCTTGTTACTTTAACTCAATTTGATATAATAGTTAAACTAATTTTTTACATTTTTATATAAAGTTTTCACGTGAAAACTTTATATAACATTTGTCATTAGCTTATTTATTACCCACTATCCGCAATCTCCAGCCTATGTTGTTGCCGTAATTGCGAGGGCTTCGGTCCAAAGTAATCCAGTATATCAGTTTGTCATTGCGAGCCCCGTATTAAGACCTTACGGGGTAAACTCCGCGAAGCAATCCAGCATTAATAAAAGTTTTTCTTCCCTCTTCAGCTTATAGCTTCACTGCAACGACCCTGGATTGCTTCGCAAGCTCGCAATGACACCCTAAAAAACACCTGCACCCTCAAAAAATATAGACAATAATGACTAAAAAACATAAATATAAAAAATATAGCAGAAATTGTCTGCGTTTTAACTGAACTACATAGTAATGACAGAATAAATAGCTATAACAAATTGCTTTTCAATCTTTCAGCTATTTTTTCCAGCTCGTCAGAAGTATTGTAATGTAAAATGAGGGAACCTTTCCCTGCTTTTGCGCTTTGGCGTAATTCTACTTTAGTACCCAACGCTTCCTGAAGGTTTTGTTCAAAAGATGCCGTATCAGGAGATTTGGCTTTTTTCTTATTTTCTTTTGACGTCAGTGCTGTGCGGGCGGCATTTTCAGCCTGCCGCACGGACATTTTGGAAGAAAGAATCTTTTTGAATAAAATATTTCTTTTTTTATCTTCCGATACCATAAGTATTGCGCGCCCGTGTCCTTCGCTCAAAAGACCTTGTTCTATAGCTTTTTGTATTTCATCAGGCAATGTTAATAAACGCAGGGAATTAGAAACAGATACTTTAGATTTGCCGCAATATTCGCCAATCTCCGTTTGCGATACGTCAAATTTTTGCATTAAGCTTTTGTAGCCTAATGCTGTTTCAATAGGGTTTAGGTCTTCCCGCTGGATATTTTCTATAAGCGCAAGCGCGCACATTTGCTTATCGTCAAGTTTTGTGTGTACAATGGCGTCAATCTCTTTAAATTCCGCCAATTGCGAAGCGCGAAACCGCCTTTCCCCAACTACCAGTTCATATTTGTCAAGCCCGCCGTCGTAAACTACTACTATTGGCTGCGTAAGGCCGTGCTGTTTTATGGATTGGGCTAATTCTTTTAAACTATCTTCATTAAAGATTTTGCGGGGCTGATACCTGTTTGGGATAATCTTATTTAAAGGTATTTTTTGCACGCTATTATTTTGCGTGTCCTGCGGCATTTGCGTGCCGCCAAGTAATGCTTCTAATCCTCTGCCTAAAGATTGCCTCATAATTAACCTCCAAAGTCAAAATCTGATTTTTCGCCGGCGGAATATTGCATTTCTTTAAATTCTCCGGCTTTTGCGCCGCGGCGCTCTAAAAATTCTATGGCTAAATCCAAATACGCTTTTGCGCCGCGGCAAGAGGGATCGTATTCAAAAATACTTTGCCCAAAACTCGGCGCTTCAGCAAGGCGTATATTACGCGGAATCGGCGTTTTGTACACTTTATTGCCGTAAAATTTGGAAATTTCATCTTTGACCTGATTGGCTAAGTTCATACGCGCGTCGTACATTGTCAGCACGCCGCCGTCAACTTTCAACTGGGGGCTTAAAAACTGTTTTACTTTGCCTGTAGTATTAATGAAATGCGCCAAGCCTTCCATAGCATAATATTCGCATTGTACGGGAGATATTACGCTGTCCGCCGCGACGAGAGCATTAATGGTTAATAAACTTAGCGACGGCGGGCAGTCGATAATAATGAAATCGTACATTTTTTTTATGGTTGCAAGAGTTTCTTTCAAAACTTTTTCCCTGCCGGGAATATTTACAAGCTCTACGTCCGCGCCGGAAAGATCTTTGCTTGCCGGCAGCACGTCGAGCAATTCATGGCTGGTCTGCCTTACAACCTCTTTAAAAGCTGCCGTCTTTGTGATTAAGTGATAAATGGATTTTTCATCATCTTTTAAAACAATTCCAAGCCCGGAGCCGGCATTGCTTTGCGGGTCAAAATCTACCAAAAGAACTTCTTTGCCGAGGCAGGCAAGAGCGTAAGAAAGATTGACGGATGTAGTGGTTTTACCGACGCCGCCTTTTTGATTTGCTATACAGACTATTTCTCCCATAATTTTTATTCCCCCGTTAGTTATTAATAATTATTATGCATTTTAAATATTAAATATAACTTTTAGAGAGAAGTCAATAGATTTGCGATATGTTGGAGTTTTCACGTGAAAACTATTTTTGAGGATTATTAAAATGTGAAAGAGTTATTTTGTATTTATCGGAAGTATTTTGTTTGAAAAGTTTTCACGTGAAAACTTTGATATTTGGGGGTAAAGCATAAGAAGGAGCGTAGAGGAGGTAGGGAAACAGATTCCGAGCCGCCTACCGGCGGCGAAGCGTAAACAGTCCTGTTATACGCAGTATGCCCGTACTCCATTATTTTATTCATATAATATTTACCACATTTCCAATATAAACCTTAAATTTTATTAAGTGTACTATCTGGTTCTTTTCCTGCAATAACTTTTTTAATATTCTCAATAAAAAAAGCATATCTTTTTTTATGAAATTTAAGACCGTCAGGCATTCCTGCTGTATGAGGAGTTAGTATAACATTATCAAGCTCGCGGAGTTCGCTGTCAATTGCTAATGGTTCTTTTTCAAATACATCTAGTGCAGCGCCTGTGATATCACCATTTTTTAGCGCAGATATTAATGCTTTTTCATCAATAATAGGACCTCGTGCGGTGTTAATAATGATTGCCTCTTTTTTCATTTTTTTAAAGGCATCACTATTAATCATGTGCCTTGTTTTATCATTAAGAGAAACATGGACTGTTACTATGTCTGATTTCCTGTAGAGTGTATCAAGGTCAACAAATTCAATATTTTCTTCCATATCAATTTTTTTCCGAACATATCCAAGTACCTTCATACCAAATGCATTACAATATTTTGCAACTTTCCGTCCGATTGCACCTACACCGATAATACCGATCGTTTTATCTGCAAGCTCTGAGCCGCTATAAGTAAGATTTTTTTCATCGCTTTTCTCTTTCATATAATTATCCAAATAAGGAATATTT
>JAISRM010000126.1 GCA_031273645.1 Endomicrobium sp. | reverse complement strand
AATACTGCCTGTTTGATAATTCCTTCTAATTTTTGCAGCAATGCAATATCTTTTCTTTCTTGTTTACCGTGTTTCTTTAATACTTTATCTTTCGCATGCGTCGCCTGCGGCTCTTTAATCCCGATAATCTTTCCGTCTTTTGTCTCTATTTCCGCGCCGATAAGCCCTTGCAAAGCATTATTTAATACAGTTTCCTTTTCCGCCGCGCTTTTGTCTTTCAGCTCGTCAAATTCTTGCGTTATATCAATAATGTTATTTCTTTCCGTATTGTCATTTTCTTCCAATGGCTGATAATATATATTGTTATTTCCCCCTGCTTTCGTCTGCCTAAATTTACCGCTTACAATGTCGTTATACATTGCCTTTGTCGCGCTGCCTTGCTTTGCCAAACCCAATTCCGACAAATAGTTTCTTATCGCATTTAAAGCCTTTTCAAAGTAAACCTTTACCTGTCCGCTAAAACCTCTGTGAGATTTTGCATAGCCGATAAACCCGTCCGCCATTGTCTCTTCAACGGCTCTTGCCGTGTTGCCCTTATATATTTGCAGATATTTACCATATATCGCTTTCAGCTTCTTGTCGCCCGCTATTTCAACTTTAAATGCGTCTATCAAACGGCTTTTCTCGTTTGCAGTCAAAAATGTATTTAACGCCTTATGCGCAGCTTCGTGGTTAAATGTTGCCTCTGTGTCAGGCGAAGCCGTAGATATTTCTATAAGCCCTTTAATAAATCTGCCCCAAGCCTTACGCCCGTTTGGCGCGGTTATATCGCCTACAATCTTTAATCTGTTGTCGTCGCCAAAATACTTTTTATTTAATGCTCTTACATTGTCCAACCCGCCGGCTTCTTTCTCTGCCGTATCGGCAAGCTGAAAAGCCGCGTCGTCTTCCTGCGCTTTACGTTGCGCTATATCTTCTTGCGCTCTTAAAACCGGACGCGCTTGTATTTCTTCGTAACGCGCAATTTTTGCCTGCAAGTTTTTTATAAATTTATTTCTTATTTCGGTATCTATATCAGAAGTATTTTCAAGCGTATTGCTAAGAAAATTAATATCATTTTCAAGTTCTTTAAGAATTCTGCGCTTATCGCCTATAGTAATAGGTTCTTTTTTTAAGCCGTCGTTTGCTCCTTGTTCAATATTAAAAGTTTTTGTTTCGCGTGAAACGGTTGCATTCTCTGCATTTCCTGCGGTTTCTGCGGATATTTCCTGCGTAGCTGCAAGTTGATTTTCTTTATTTGATATTTCAGGGTTTCTAAATTCTATTGTGTCTTTTGAAGTTTGTATTGCTTGTCCTGTCGGCTGCGGTAAGTTTTCATAGTCTGTATGAAGTTCTTTGTCCAAGTCTTCAATCTCTTGTATTTTGTCTGCAAGTTTTTGTCTTGCAAACGCCTGCAAATTCTGTCCGCCTATTGCTGTTTGCAATCCATCTTTCACAGCTGTTTCAAAAGCTGATATTTGTTTCCCGTCCATTCCGTTTTCAATTGCTTTTTTTCGCCCCGTTTGCAAATCGCGGTTGCTTGTAAATCCGCCTGTAATCGCTCCAGCGCCGCCGCCGCCGATAAAACTCTCAACTATGCCGTCATACCATTTGCGCGTATCGTCATATCCTAAAATAGCTATTGCGTTTTGTATTGCCGTCTGCGCGGCTTCCGTCCCGCCTTCTGCCCCAAGCCCTGCAAATATGTCTTTTGCAAATAATCACCCCAGACGCGCTTTTTAGCGGATTGAAACCGGACATAAGCGTAACTTCGCTTACACCAGCATTATAATCACCCCAGACGCGCTTTTTAGCGGATTGAAACAAAAATCAGGCTGTCGGGAAAACAGCGTTGGGCGGAACTTGGCTGAAAAACGAATACAGCATAATGGATACAAACGCGCAAACTAAGGCGCGCCACAACAGTCTTTTGGCTTTTACGTCGTCGGATTATGATACGCAGCTCCAAGATTTGAACAACTACTTAAACAACGATACGCTTTTGAATAATCACCCCAGACGCGCTTTTTAGCGGATTGAAACATTGCGCGTTCTTTGTAAACGAAAACAAAGTGTATGTCGCGACAAAAAAATAAAAAAAAGGATTTAGAAAATGGCTAAGCAAAAAAAAATCACAAAAAACAAAGTTTTGCGCGCGCGAGTGTCTGAAACCGAATATCTTCAAGTTGCGGCGGCAGCAGAAAAAGAGGGCAGAGAATTATCGAATTATATCCGTGTTAAGCTTGGCTTAAAGAAGTAAAAAACTTGAATAAAAACTTAACTCCCTTGCGTGTCAGCAGCGCAGGGGAGTTTTTCTTTTGGACTCACAAAATCTGGTAGAAGCGAAACGGTGTCTTTTAAAAAATCCGGTGTCATGTGCCGGTATTTGTTTGTCATTGCCGTTGAGGAATGACCTAACAAATCTTTTATGTTATCCAGTCTTACTCCGTATTGAGCCAAATGCGTTGCGAAAGTATGCCTGATTTTATGCAGGCTAATGTTTTTTGTAAAACCACAATGATTGAAAATCTGCCTCAATTTAATGCGTATATTGTAGGGAGCGTATCTTTTACCGTCGGGATCGGCAAGGATATAATTATGCTTGTGTCGCGGCAACGACAAAAGAAATTTTTCAAGCGGCAAACATAACGGCATAACTCTACTTTCGCTGTTTTATAATCACCCCAGACGCGCTTTTTAGCGGATTGAAACGTGCAAAGAATGCTTGAGCCCGCTCAGTTTACATTTCAGTTTTCAGAAGTTGCCGTTTTACCAATGTAAATGTTAAGGAGATTTAAATGTTAAGGCAAGAAATGATAACGCTAAAAACAGGCGAATACCCTGTAAAAACACTTGATAAAGACGGAAATGAGAAGACGGAAAACGTTTTTACAGATTTTAAAAGAGATAACGGGAAAATCTTTAGATTTACAGAGTTTTCGGCAATAAAACTTGAAAAATGGTCTATCAAATGCGGGATAATATCTCAAAAAATAGCTGATAAAGCAGAAGCCGCAGAAATGAAAGCCATTGAGAATAACCATTCAGCGACATTAGCTTATTTGCCTTTTGCCGTAGGCAATGAAAAAAGCTTTTTTGAATTTTTAGACTGCTTTAACGAGTTGAATAATCACCCCAGACGCGCTTTTTAGCGGATTGAAACTATTTAAAGAAATTATTGACGAAGAACTTGATGAAGACCTTGAAATTATAAGCAAAGACGGAAAAAAAATTAAAGTAACAAAAAAAGAATTGTTAGTAAAAAAAATGATTTACATCATGTTAAAAGACTTGAGAACAGAAGGCAAATTGACAAACGAAATTATCAAAGCTTTTGAGCTTGTAAGAGACACTATCGGAGAAAAGCCTGTGCAGCAAATAGAGCAAAAGAGTAAAGTTGAGTTTGAAAAGCCGTTGTCAAAAAAAGAAGTAAATGAATTTAATGCGATTATTGCATAATCACCCCAGACGCGCTTTTTAGCGGATTGAAA
>JAISRM010000097.1 GCA_031273645.1 Endomicrobium sp. | reverse complement strand
CTTAGTTTTTTAAACGGCAATATGCGTTTTGAAAATAATCAACGCTCGGGAATATCTTCATTCTTCAATCCTGCTTTTGGAGGAATATACTTTTCTGATATATATAACGGGGGCGGGGTAATGAATTTTACGTCAAGCGTTATAGAGCATTCCGGCACTGCAATAGGGCTTGGCGGATCCCATTATCATGTTACTATGGGCTTAATAAGCAATGATGCGGGGGAGATTAATTATAATAACAGCGTTTTAAGCATTGCAAACAGCACAATATCGGCAACGACGGACGGAACATGGATTATGGCTTCGGCAGCAGGGATATATAATATATATGCGAATATGACAATAGCGCAAAGCAGCGTAAGTTTTTACAATAATTATTTGCAAGCGCAACAGCATGCTGCTACAACTTTTGCAGTATCGGGTTCGATATTTAATATTTTATCCACTATGACTATCAGCGGCAGCACCGTTACTTTTGACGCAAATACTGCGATTTCGTGGATACATAACGGCGCATACGGCGTGGCTTCTGCGGCAAGCGCGATAAACAATCAGTATTCTCTAATGAATATTACAGACAGCGTTTTGTTTTTTGCAAATAACAGGGCGGAAGGTTACGGCGCCGGAGGCGCCAACCGCAGTTTAGGCGCGGTGATATTAAATTACAGTTATTTAAATAGTAACGGAATAATACATGAGTTAAATTTAAATTCGACGCCTGCGATAATGAATATTACAAACAGCGTTTTGACATTTACGCAAAATCAACAGGAAGCGACCGGCGGAGTCAATATTTTACATGCAATCATAGCAAACGCTTACCCAGATTCAATTATGAATTTTACGTCAAGCCAAGTAAATTTCACAAGCAATACGGCAAGAGCTTTGTTGAACATTCAAGGCGGAGAAATAACATTTACAGACTCTGATATAAATTTTATAGACAATAATCTTCAAATGGGACTTGGGGGAGCGATATTTAATTACATAGACTATATGTTTAGTACATATGGAAATAAAAGCAACAAGATAGATTTCATTAACAGCAGAGTAAATTTTATAAATAATTCGGCAGAAAACGGATCTGCGATAGCAAACACGCAGGATTCTATTATAAACGTTTCCGGCAGCACGATGAATTTTACCGGCAACTGCGGCGATTCCGTTATTTACAACAATGCCAGGAGCGCGACGATAAATTTTACAAACAGCAAGCTTTTGTTTAACGCAAATGAAGGCTCGCAAATACACAATCAAAGCGCAGCGTTAAATTTTACAAACAGTCAAGCGGAGTTTACGGATATCCTTACAGATTCTTATGCGATAGACAATGCAACTTACGATTCTTTTATAAATATCGCTTTAAGCACCATAAGCGCCGCAAATGTTTACGGTTTTATCCATAATGTTGGGACCATAACTGTTTCAAGCAGCGTGATTTCTTCCGTAAATAATTCAATGGCCTTAAGAAATATCGGAACTGCCGAAATAAATTTTACGCTGTCAGCGGCAATGTTCCAAGGCAATAATTCGGCCGAAAACGGAGGAGCGATATACAATGAAGCAAACGCAAAAATAAACTTCAGCCAAACTTCCGCAATTTTTTCAAACAATACGTCGGCAGGTTTAGGCGGAGCAATTTATAATGCCGGCGTTTTAACTTTTGATACGACGGGAAAAACAATAACTTTTATAAATAATACCGCAGGCGGACAAGCAAACGACATACACAATGCAAACGGCATTATAAATATAACCGGTTCTTCCGGAGAGATTTCAATAAATTCTGCAATAAGCGGTACGGGAACTATAAATAAAACCGGTTCACACCTGCTTTTAAACGTCGACGGCGCGCAATATACGGGAATATTTAATCAAAGCGGCGGAACGACGACCCTTGCAAGCGGATTTTTTGGCGGGACAAACAATATAACCGGCGGAACGCTGAGATTGGTCGACGGAGGAATAATATCAAACTCGGCGATATTTGGCGGCGATGCCGTATTAGAAATAGCAAAAAACGAAGGAATGGATTTTAATTATGAAGACGTAACGTGGTCTGATTACGGAACAATTTATAAAAGCGGCGCCGGCATTCTAACTCTTTTAGGAAGTAATGAAGGATTTAGCGGGACGTTTACGCAAAGCGGCGGACTGACTGTGGCAAACGATAAGTTTTTCAGCGGAACAAACAATATAACCGGCGGAACGCTGAGATTTGAAGACGGCGCGTCGATAACAAGCGAGATATTTTTATCGACGGACGCCGTTTTAAACATAAACAATGCATCCGAGTTTACTATAGCCGCGTCAAATATAAGCGGCAGCGGAAAAATAATAAAAACAAATACGGGAGTTTTAAATATAAGCGCAGGCAGCGGCTTTAACGGAACTCTTGAAATTAGCAAGGGCGTAACCGCCGTAAAAAACGATGCGGCGCTAAATTTTTCGCAATTAATTGTCGGACAAGAAGGAAAATATTCGGCCGTAAACGATCATGCAGGGCAAACGACCACGGTAGGATCTGCGCAAATAGGCGGAGAATTGGCAATAGACGTAGATTTGTCCTCTCAAAAAGCAGACGTTATAAAAGCGGAAACCGGATTTGCGGGCGGCTCAAGCGGAAAAATTGAAATAGGCTCTCAGTCGAGCAGATTGAATTTAAATATTTTCGGCATGCCCGAACGCGAAGTGAGAATAGCGCTGATAAGAGGAGAAGGCGGGATTAACGGAAGATTTGAAAGCAGTTCTTTAGAAGCGTTAGGGTTAACTAAGCGCGGCGCAAACGTCAGAAATTTCCTGCTGGAATATTTAGACGACGGAATAGATTTGATAGCGATAATCAGCACGGATTACAGTTCAATAGAACGGCTGACGCATAATCAAAGCGAAATAGCCGCGGTTATAGACGCCGTAACAAACGGCGAAACGGGTTTTATACTGAAAGAATTTGAAGATATGGTTTATGATGAAATAGAACTCTTAGACGATCAGACAAAGAAAAAAGCCTTTGACGAATTGCACGGCTCAATAATAGCAAACGCGTTGGCTTTAGGCGCGATAAATTACGGCGGAGACGATATATTTGACAGATTATACCCGGCGGCAAACAAGAATGAAACGGAAAGAAACATATGGGGGCAGGGTTACGCTTACGGAAATACTTACGGACAAGACGATAATTCGATCGGCGAATTTAAAGTAAGCGGACAGGGGTTAAAAGCCGGCGCGGATTTGTTTACGGGAACAAATTATACGGCCGGGATATATGCCGGATTTGCCCACAACGATTTGCGGCAGGGCGATAATAAAGGCTCTATGCAGGAAAAAGGAATCGGAATATACGGAGGGATCTTTGGCGACAAACTTGATATAAAAGGACAGATATATGCGGGAACTCTCGACTACGATATTAAAAGAAATATGAGTTTGTTAAACAGAAACACACAAACGCAATTCGGAGCTTACAACATAAAAATAGACGCAAAAGCCCAATACATAGCATTTGCAAACGATATTCTTGATTTAGCTCCGTTTGTAGGACTAAAAGGCGGATTTATTTCAAATGAAGAAATAAAAGAAAGCGGCGGAAACGGCGCGGCTTTAACGGTATATGCGGATAACTATATAAGAGCCGACGGGCTCTTGGGAGCGGCTGTATCAGGAGCGCAGGAAAAAATAAACTGGCATGCCAAAATTTATGCGCAATATATAATAACCGGAGAAAAAGGATATTATAACGGCGAATTTTCCGGTTTACAAAAAGAAATAAATATTTGGGGAGTTGATAAAGACAGAATTGTTTTTAGCGCGGCAATAGGCGCGGGATACATAATCACAGACAATCTTGACGCATATGCAAATTTATACGCAAACTTTGCCTCAAAAACAATCGGATATTATGCAAGCGCGGGAATAAATTACAGGTTCTTGAAAATAAAAGAAAAGACAAAAGTAAAAGCCGTCGTTAAAGAAGAAAAAGCCGAAATAAAAAAAGAAAAAAAGATCGTAGAAAACGTTATAGACGAAATGATAGGCGAAAAAGATATATTAGACGTATGGGAAGCGGATGCCGACGAGTATGAAAACGTAAACATGCAAGACGAAATAACGTCTGCGCTCGGGCTTGAAACAAATGAAAAAGTATATACGTTTGATTATGACGGGCGGGTATTTTTCTTCAGAAATGCAAAAGAGGCGGGAAACTTTATAAAAGAAATAAACGCTTACGGCGGTTCGGCCGTATTTAGCGACATAAAAGAAAGCATGCTTGACGATAATAATGACGTATCCTTTGAAGAATACGCCGATATACTCGGCGACATAAGGGACGGCGTTTTGATAAAAGCGTATGTGAGAGGAATAAATGAAGCAGAAGCGCTTTCTGAAGAAGCTAAACGAGTAAAGCGTAACGCCGTGATGAGAAAAGTTTTACAAGAAGCGCAAGCGACTATGGTGTGGGAATTGGAAGAAGACAGCGGAGAGATAAAGTTAGACGAGAATATGCTCTCAAAGCTTGGAATAAAGAAAGGCAACGCAATATATTTTATACCCTACGGCAACAAAATATTTGTGTTTAAAGACATGCAAGGGGCGCAAAAATTTGTAAAAGAGTTAAATGAAGCGGGAGCAAAAAGTATAGACGAGAAAAATATAAGAGAAGTAAAGGGAGTCGAGATAAGAGAAGACAGAGTGGTAAAAGCGGAAGAAATAAAGGAGTTGGGAGACACAAGCAAAGGGATAATAGCGCGCCAATACAGCCAAGATATAACAGAAATGAATTCGGTTGCCGAAGAGGAAAAAATAAAAGATAGAGAGTCGGCAAATCAAGAAAAGATAGAAGCCGCGCAAGAAAGAAGAATGCAGCCGACGATAAAATCGTACAGATTAAATGTGGCTAATTTTGAGACGAACGGATATGAGCTGACGCAAGCGGCAAAAGAGATTATAAAGAAACGGGCAAAAGAAATAAGGCAGCGCGGTTATACGATGATAACGGTGGAAGGCCATACGGATTCCGTCGGAAACAACGAGGTAAATGACAGAATATCAAGATTTAGAGGCGAAAGCGTATATAAAGAATTTTTGTTAAACGCAATTCCCGCAGATAAAATAAGTTTTACGGGTTTTGGTTCAAAAATGCCGATAGCGCCAAATGATACCGAAAAAGGACGCGCCGCAAACAGAAGAACTGAAATATTCGTAGAATAACAGACTTCGTCTGCAGACGAAGTCTGTTTTATTAATTTCCGGACTTCGCGCGTTTTGTCTTATATCTTTTTGACCTGCAATCTTTCTTTTATTTTAGATTAAATATATTCTTTTAATTTTACATTTCGCGCGGGCAATAATTTGTTTGACTAAAGTGAGATAAAAGTATATAATAATGCCGATTATGTTTAAAAATCAATAATTTTTTAGCTTTCGCGGGGGTAAGTTTACAATGGCCAAGATAGTGTTAAAAAACGTATGGAAACGATATGGGAATTTGGATATAGTAAAAGGTTTTGACATAGAAATACCCGATAAATCTTTTTGTATTTTGGTAGGGCCTTCGGGCTGCGGTAAAACTACTACTTTGCGCATGGTCGCAGGTCTTGAGGAAGTGTCTTCAGGCGAAATATATATTGACGATCTGAAAGTCAACGACGTTCCTCCAAAAAACAGAGACATCGCTATGGTTTTTCAGAGTTATGCGCTTTATCCTCACATGACGGTTTATGACAATATGGCTTTTGGTCTTAAGCTTAGAGGATACAGTAAAAAAGAAATTCAGCAGCGCGTAAACGAAGCGGCTGAAATTTTAAGCATAGGTCATCTTCTTGAAAGGCGTCCAAAGCAGCTTAGCGGAGGACAGAGGCAGAGAGTCGCCGTCGGAAGAGCGATAGTCAGAAAGCCTAAAGTTTTTTTATTTGACGAACCTCTCTCTAACCTCGACGCCAAGTTAAGAGGTCAAATGAGAACCGAACTTAAGAAAATACACGAAAGACTGCAAAGCACGATGATATATGTAACGCATGACCAAACGGAAGCCATGACAATGGGCGACAAAATATGCGTTATGAAAGAAGGAATAATACAGCAGATAGCGGGACCTATAGAACTTTACGATAATCCGACGAATAAATTTGTAGCAGGGTTTATAGGAAGCCCGGCGATGAATTTTATTGAAGTTGAAGTTCTAAATAAAAACGGGACTGTCTATTTAAACGAAGGCACTTTTGAAATTAAGCTGCCTGAAGCGTTTAAAGAAAAAGTTTTGCAGTACTGCGGCGCAAAAGTTACTTTGGGCATAAGGCCTGAAAACATATACGACAAACTTTTCTACAATTTAGCCGATAAAGAAATCTGCACTTTCAGCGCCGCCGTCGAAGTCGTCGAACCTTTGGGAAGCGAAATTTATCTTCATTTAAACACCGGTAAAAACGAACTTGTCGCAAAGGTAGATTCTCACAATAAAGCTAAAACAAACCAGATAATAGAACTCGTTTTTGATCTGTCAAAATGTCATTTGTTTAACGCAAAAGACGGCGTAAAAATTATATAGCTTAAATGAAAAACATTTTAAAAGTTATCGCAGCTGCGGTTTTTGCCGCAGCACTATTTGCCTGCTCGGATAAAAATCCGGTAAATCCAACCCCGCTTCCTCCAGTTCCAAAACCAGAAAGCCCCGTTGAAACGGCGGCTTATGCGGCAAAAAAAGCCGACTATTTTTTAAGGCTTGCTTTTGATTTAGCCGACGGATACCTTTACGACAACAGCGTCGCAAGAAAAAGATACGGAACAGATTCTAATTACGTTAACAGCCTAAATTTTAACGAGGCTAACGGACAGGGAATTATAAGATCTTACGCTTTAGGGTCTTTTGAATTTTGGTATTACAGAGACACTATTGACGCGTCGCATTCTTATGATGTCAAAATTACCACTTATCCCGCCCTTTCTTCAGGCAACACCCAAGAGTTTAAAAGAGACGTTGTCGTAAATGTTGCCTCCGGCGCAAATAACGGCGCTAAACGTTACAATATACTTTTTACCGGAACTGATAC
>JAISRM010000002.1 GCA_031273645.1 Endomicrobium sp. | reverse complement strand
ATTCTTTTTACAGCCTTCGGCTGTTTTATAAAAACGGACACAACCTGAAAAGAAATGATGTTAGAAAATATATTAATATTAAAAATGGATTCCCGTTTTCACGGGAATGACACAGACGCGGATTCCCGTTTTCACGGGAATGACACAGGCGCAGATTCCCGTTTTCACGGGAATTGACACAGACGAGGATCACCCGATAGGAACATTCGGGTACAGGCTGTTAGGAAAAAAGAATATTACTACTTTCAGTAATGACAGACACAAAACAGACACTGTCCGCAGCCTTTGGCTGTTTTATAAAAACAGGCGAAGCCTGCCTGATCTAAACGAGATGCGAAAATGAACAAAGAAAAGCAGCCTATACATTATAATATGGTTATAGAAGGCGGCAGCAGTACTGTTGTGGCTGAATACACGGCAGAGTATAAAACCGCGCAAAAATATCAAAGCGAGGCGGATTTAGAAGCCGCTTTTATCAAGCTTTTGCAAAATAACGGTTATGAATATATAAAAATTAAAACGCAGGACGATTTATTAAAAAATTTGCGCGTTCAGTTAAGCAAATTAAACGATTATAATTTCTCAGACAATGAATGGAAACAGATTTTAAATACTTACCTTGCCAATCAAAACGAAAGAACTAAAGAAAAAATCCGCAAAATACAGGAAGATTTTATATACAATCTTAAATGCGATAACGGCAATACAAAAAATATATACATAATTGATAAGAAAAATATACACAACAATTTTTTACAGGTAATAAACCAGTATGAAACCGAAGGCAATTATAAAAACATCTACGATGTAACAGTTTTAGTAAACGGCTTGCCTTTAGTTCATTGCGAATTAAAAAGGCGCGGCGTTTCAATAAGGGAAGCATTTAACCAAATAGACCGCTATCGGCGCGACAGTTTTTGGTCTGAATCAGGGCTGTTTGAATATGCGCAGCTTTTTGTAATTTCTAACGGAACGCATACAAAATATTATTCTAACACTACAAGACAAACGCATATAAAAGAACGTCAAATCGCAGGCAAAACAAGCGACAGTTTTGAGTTTACGTCTTGGTGGGCAGACGCAAAAAATAAACGAATAGCAGATTTAATGGATTTTGGCAAAACATTTTTTTCTAAACATACTTTGCTTGCAGTTTTAACAAAATATTGCGTGTTTACAACAGAAGAGCGTTTGCTTGTAATGCGCCCTTATCAGATAGCCGCGACTGAAAAAATTTTAAATAAAATTGAACTTTCTACAAATTATAATGCTCTTAGTAAGGTTGATAAGTTAGATAAAGACAACAATATACTTGAACTTGGTTGCGGCGGGTATATATGGCATACCACCGGAAGCGGCAAAACATTAACAAGTTTTAAAACCGCCCAGCTTGCAAGCAAGCTGGATTATATTGATAAAGTGCTTTTTGTGGTGGACAGAAAAGATTTAGATCATCAAACCACGCGCGAATACGACAAGTTTGAAAAAGGCGCGGCAAACGGCAATACAAGCACGGAAAAACTTAAAAAACAGCTTGAAGACCCCAATGCAAATATCATAATTACCACTATCCAAAAGTTAGACAGATTTATAAACAAAAACAAAGGCCATACTGTTTTTAACGGACACATCGTCATTATTTTTGACGAGTGCCACCGCTCTCAATTTGGCAATATGCACGCAGAAATTATAAAAAGTTTTAAAAATTATCATATATTCGGCTTTACAGGCACGCCTATCTTTGCAAAAAATGCCGGCGGCGGCGGCAACCCGCATTTAAAAACAACGCAGCAGGCATTTGGCGAAAAATTGCACTCTTACACTATCGTGGACGCTATTAACGATGAAAATGTTTTGCCTTTTAGAATAGATTATGTTGATACCCTGAAAATGAAAGAGGGGATTAAAGACAAAAAAGTTATGGCTATTGATATAAAAAAAGCAGAAAATGCGCCGGAAAGAATAAGAGGGGTTGTTGAATATATTCTCAGCCATTTTAATGATAAAACAAAACGAAATAATTTTTATCAATTAAAAGAGAGGCGGCTTTTAGGTTTTAATTCTATTTTTGCGGTCAGCTCTATTGAAACGGCTAAAAAATATTATGCGGAATTTCAAAAACAAATGGCGGAGCTGCCGGAAGCGCAGAAACTAAAAACGGCATTGATTTACAGTTTTGGCGCAAATGAGGAAGAACAGGAAGACGGTCTGCTGCCCGACGAAGATTTTGATACAAGCGGTTTAGATAAAAATTCGCGCGATTTTCTTGAGAGCGCAATAAAAGACTATAACAAATATTTTAAAACTAATTATGACGCTTCTTCAGACAAGTTCCAAAATTATTATCAGGATTTGTCGCTAAAAGTTAAAAACCGCGAAGTAGATTTGCTGATAGTCTGCAATATGTTTTTAACGGGGTTTGACGCTGTTACATTAAACACTTTGTGGGTTGATAAGAACTTACAGCAGCACGGACTTTTGCAGGCGTTTTCAAGAACTAACAGAATTTTAAACTCCGTGAAAGCTTTTGGAAATATAGTGTGTTTCCGCGATTTAGAACAAGCGGCAAATGACGCAATTTCTTTATTTGGAAATAAAGACGCTTGCGGCATAGTGCTGTTGAAATCTTATAAAGAATATTATGAAGGCTGGGAAAACGGCGGGCAGCATCAGCGGGGATACAAAGAGCTTATAGCGGAACTGACAGAAAAATTCCCATTGCCCATAAACATTATAGGCGATCAATCAGAAAAAGAATTTATCAGATTATACGGCGCGATTTTAAAGGTAAAAAATATTTTAACTTCTTTTGACGATTTTGCCGACAATGAAATTTTATCAGAACGTGAGTTTCAAGATTATCAAAGCGTTTATATTGATTTATACCATAAGTTAAGGAAAAGTAAAGACGGGGATAAAGAAAATATTAACGACGATATTGTTTTTGAAATGGAACTGGTAAAACAGGTAGAACTTAATATTGATTATATTTTGATTTTAGTCGCCAAATATTACAAAACCAATATGCAGGATAAAGAGATATTGACTACTATTGAAAAGGCAATAAACTCCAGTCTGGAACTTAGAAGTAAAAAGGAGCTTATAGAAAATTTTATTAATACTATAAACAACGAAACAAAAGTTTATGAGGATTGGCATAAATTTGCCGCTGAAAATAAAATTAAAGATTTGGAACAAATTATTAAAGAAGAAAATCTCAAAGAGCAGGAAACAAAAAAGTTTATGGATAACGCTTTTAGAGACGCAGAATTAAAATCGGCCGGACAGGCTTTTGCCGCTATTTTGCCGCCGTCGCCGATGTTTTCAAAGGATAATGCGCGCGCTAAAAAGAAAATTGCCGTATTAGAAAAATTAAGAGCCTTTTTTGACAAATATTCAGGAGTCTGACTGCCTTCGGCAGTTTTTATATATTATAAGGATACATTCAAATGACTCAGGAACAGCTGCTTAGAGTTTATGCCGGCGCGTACAAGTATCGGACAGCCGATATTCTTATAGAATATTTGGCTGCGGTTGTTTTATACAGCGCAAATTCAAAACCAAGAACAATACGGAGAGAAGCTTTTATCTCTTATTTAAACGATAAATTTAAGCGTCAAAAAGAGCAATTTCTTGTCAATATGCTTAAAATCAGCCTGATTATAGAAACAGGCAGCCAAAAACAGTATTTGTTAATATCTCCTGTCAGCAGCGAAGATTTTTTTATTTCTATTGAATCAAAAAACGGGCTGATTAATGAAATTGCTATCAGCCGGCCGCAATTTGTAAGCGCTTTTTGCGTTAAAGAAGTAATTTTTGACGGAACTGCCCGCAAAGAATATTTGGCGGCGTCAAAATATCAATATTATGGTTCATATCTTATTATTCAGCCTACGGATAATCCTCAAGAAGTAATGGACGATATAGTCAAAATGCGATACGGGCAGGAATTTTGTCTGGTATATAATTATGACCTTGATTTTACCGCCGCGCTGATGAAAGCCGGTTTTCTTATTATGTCAAGAAGCGGAAGCTCAAATATTATGCCTATGCATCATTTAATAAGGTCTGTTCTTGATTTTTCGGATTTGCATATCAACAGAAGCCTAAAACGTTTTATTTCAAAATATGAATTAAGAGCAGATACGGATTTTAACATTATTATTGAAAAATGTTACGCTGCATACGGAGATTATTGGCTTACAAAAAAGCTTATTGAACTTATTATCAAAATAAAAGAAAAAAATTATCCCGACGTAAAACCGGTTTCTTTTGGAGTATATAGAGACGGACAGCTAAAAGCCGGAGAATTTGGTATTATATCAGGCAAGGTATATACCAGTTATTCGGGCTATCACGAAGAAAACCATTCGGGAAAAGTGCAGTTAGTTTTAACGGCAAAATATCTGCGCGAAAACGGGTTTGCTTTTTGGGATTTTGGAATGCCTCTTGACTATAAAACAGAATTGGGCGCAAAAAATATAACCCTGCCGCAATTTCTTGCTAAATTTCGCAGCGGCATTCGCCGCTTTATTTAAAACAGACATTCGCGCAGCAAGCTGGCGGTATCAGCAGTTAACCGATTTTTTAAACTTGGTTTCCCATTTTCAATATCAATATTTATGAACCTATAGCAGCTGCTATGTTAACAATAAAATAGGATCTTATTATGGAAAAAGTAAAAACATTTTCAAAAAAAAAGGAAAAGCTCAAAGAACCTTCAGACTATGACGTTATCCTCTTAAACGATAACTATACAACGATGGATTTTGTAGTTAATATTCTAATATCGGTTTTTCATAAAAATATAGTTGAAGCGCAACGCATTATGATGAATGTTCACCGCAGCGGACATGGCCTTGCCGGACGATATTCGTTTGATATTGCGCAAACTAAAGCGCTGCAGGTTCAATCTATAGCGCGTCAAAACAATTTCCCGCTTAAATGTATCGTCAAAGCAGCCTAACCAGACTTCGTCTGGTTTTCAAGCTTCACTTGTTTTATGAAACACAGACAGCGTCTGCAGACTTCGTCTGTTTTATTGTATTTTGATTTAAAGCTGTTTGTCTAATTCTTTAAGCCAATCTGCAATTTCTTTTTTACTGTCTGAGGAATATTGCCTAAATGCTTTTCCGTTTAAAACGACGGCTTTATTTTCAAGTTGTTTTGTAATATTTTTGGATATATTAGCCAGTCCTCCGCCGCCGTGCGTGCAGAAAGGAATGACGGTTTTGCCGGAAAAATCGTGTTGGTTTAAAAACGACGATACCGCCGGAGCTATCGAGCTCCACCAGTTTGGCGAGCCGACAAAAATTATGTCGTACTCGGCTATATTGTTAAGTTTTGTTTTTAATGCAGGCTTAAAATCGTCGGCAATTTCTTTTTTAGCCTGATTTATAAGCTTGTCGTAATCGGAAGGATAAATATGGGTTGTCTCTATTTCAAAAATATCCGCTCCTGCAGCCGTCTGAATTTCTTTTGCAATTTTTTCGGTGTTTCCGGAATGGGAATAATAAGCCACAAGAATTTTTTTTGCCGCCATTTTGTTATTTCCTCCGTCGGTATTTTGCGCTTGGGCAAAAGCCGGTAAAATTCCGGCTCCGATAATAAAAGCCGCCGCCGCGCAGACTAAAAAATTTTTCATAAAACGCCTCCCTAAGAATTTTCAATATTAATAGCTTTTATTGCGCTTATATGCAAGCGTTATGTTATAATTTTAGCGCGCAGCCGCAAACATATTTTAAACGACGGAGGAAATTATGTTAAGGTATTTAGACAGTAAAAAGATGGGACGCGGCGTTCACTCATGGCTTGAGAGCATTCATCACTTTTCTTTTGCAGATTATTACAACCCCGCTAACATGAATTTCGGCATTTTGCGCGTGGTAAATGATGATTTGGTAAAACCTTCAATGGGTTTTGACATACATCCTCACCGCGATATGGAAATCATATCTTACGTGATTGACGGCGAACTTACCCACGGCGACAGCATGGGCAATGAAAGCGTTCTTAAACGCGGTCAAGTTCAATATATGAGCGCCGGAACCGGCGTGTTTCACAGCGAACATAATTTCGGCGAAAAAATGCTGCGTTTTTTGCAAATTTGGATTTTACCGGACAAAGAAAATCACAAACCCGGTTACGGCGATTATAAATTTAAATGGGAAGACAGGATCAATAAGTGGCTTGAAATAGCTTCCGGCGCTAAAAAATCGCAAGCTCCTATAAAAATACATGCGGATATGAACGTGTATGCCGCTGAAATTTCAAAAGGCAATGAGCTTAAGTTTGAAGTAAAAAAAGGCAGACAGGCATATTTGGTTTTAATGGAAGGAGACGCAAAAGTTGAAAAAATAAATTTATCGCAAAAAGACGCGCTTGAAATAATTGAAGAAGATATAATTATAAAAACAAATTCAAACGCTCACTGCATTATTTTTGAAATGGAAAAAGCAGAACAATTAGATTACGTTTAAAACGCGTCTTCCGTAAAAAATTCAAAAATTAATAAATGCGCCGGCCGGCTTTAGAGTTTTTCCGCAGCGCGTATTTTTGCCATTTAAAACGCGTTCATTTTTCAATGTATTTTTGCGTCTGTCAATTTTCAAAAATTCACATAATTTGATATAATCAATGAACTCTAAATTAAAAGTCTGCAAAAGCGGGATTTTTAAATTTTGTATAATATTTCCCTTTAGATATATATGATATTTCAAAAAATTAACCTATAGATAAGGATGTAAAAATGGCTAAAGACAAAGACACAAAAGACACGGCTGGAAATTCTGAAGTTGTTGCGGCAAACGTTATTGCAAGAAATTTAGAAGACGAAATGAAGACGTCTTACATCGATTACGCTATGAGCGTTATTGTGGGCAGAGCTTTGCCTGACGTGCGCGACGGATTAAAGCCTATTCACCGCAGAATCCTCTACACCATGAAAGAAATGGGCATGAAGCACGGCTCGGCTTATAAAAAATCCGCAAGAGTTGTCGGCGACGTTATGGGCAAATATCATCCGCACGGAGATTCGGCTATTTACGAATCTATGGTGCGTATGGCGCAGGAATGGTCTTTGCGATACCCTCTTGTCGACGGGCAGGGAAACTTCGGCTCTATAGACGGCGACAGCGCCGCGGCTATGCGTTATACCGAAGCCAGAATGGAATCTATTACCGAAGAAATGCTTGCAGATTTAGATAAAAATACCGTCGATTTTATGCCTAACTACGACGGTTCTTTAAAAGAGCCGGTAATTCTTCCGGCAAAACTTCCCGGACTTTTAATTAACGGTTCTCAAGGGATAGCCGTCGGTATGGCGACAAATGTCCCCACGCATAATTTAAGCGAAGTCTGCGACGCCGTTTCAGCTTTAATCGACGATCCGGAACTTCCCGTATCGGAAATCGCAAAATATATAAAAGGCCCCGATTTTCCGACGGGCGCGATAATTTTAGGCAAAGGCGGAATAAAAGATTATTTTGAAAGAGGCAGAGGCTCTATAAAAATGAGAGCCAAAGCCGAAATTGAAGAAGCCAAAAACGGACGCGAAACCATTATAGTAAACGAAATTCCTTATCAGGTCAATAAAGCAAATCTGATAATGTATATAGCAGAGCTTGTAAAAGATAAAAAAATAGACGGAATTTCAGATTTGCGCGACGAAAGCGACCGCGACGGAATAAGAATCGTCATTGAAATTAAACGCGATGCAAACGCACAGGTTGTTTTAAACCAGCTTTACAAACATACGCAGCTTCAGTCGTCTTTTGGCGTAATAATGCTTGCGCTTGTAAACAACCGCCCGAAAGTGATGAATATAAAAGAAGTGCTTGAGCATCATATAGAACACCGCAAAGTCGTAATAGTGCGCAGGACGAAATTTGAGCTGCAAAAAGCCGAAGCGCGCGCCCATATTTTAGAAGGTTTAAAAATCGCCGTCGACAATATAGACGCCGTTGTAAAAATCATCAGGAACGCTCAAGATAAAGACGATGCGCGCCAACAGCTGATGACTAAATTCAAGCTTTCAAAAATTCAGTCTGAAGCTATTTTGGAAATGCGTTTGCATCAGCTTACCGGTTTAGAACGCGACGAGCTTGATAAAGAGTATCTTGAGATTATAAAAACGATAGAAAGACTGCGTTCAATTTTGGCCGATCCCAAGAAAATTTCAGCTTTGATAAAAGAAGAAGTTATTGAAATCAAAAAAAATTACGGCGATAAAAGAAGAACGCAAATTCAGGCTGCGGAAGCCGACTTTAACATAGAAGATTTAATTCAGGAAGAAGAAGTTGCGGTTACGATGTCTCACGCCGGCTACATCAAACGCATACCGCTTGATACTTATAAATCGCAAAACAGGGGCGGGCGCGGCATAACGGGCATGACTACAAAAGAAGAAGATTTTGTTGAAAATCTTTTTATTACAAGTTCCCACGCTTATTTATTGTTCTTTACAAGCAGAGGACGGCTGTATTGGAACAGAGTTTACGAAGTGCCGGAAGCTTCAAGAGCTTCAAAAGGGAAAGCGATAGTAAATCTTTTGCAGCTTGCGCCGGAAGAAAAAATAACCGCCGCAATTCCCATACGTTCGTTAAATCCCAAAGAAATCAAAGGCGAATACTTATTGATGTGCACAAGAAACGGAACAATCAAAAAAATCGCGCTTGAAGAATTTGACACTCCAAGAAAAGGCGGAATAATCGCAATTAAACTTGAAGACGGCGACATTTTGACCGAAGTCAAAGCTATTTGTAAAAATCCGGAAGTGCTTATAGCCACAAAACAAGGGCAGGCCGTCCACTTTAAAGAAAATGAAGTGCGCGCAATAGGCAGGTCGGGTATGGGCGTTAAAGGGGTGGAAATTGACAAAGACGACGAAGTTATAGGAATGGAAGTGCTGTCGTCAAAAGATATAGTTCTTGCCGTAAGCGAAAACGGCTACGGCAAACGCACTCAGGTAAGCGAATACCGCCTGACGCATCGCGGCGGAAAAGGCGTAATAAATATGCAAACCACAGAAAGAAACGGAAAAGTTGTCGGCATAAAATGCGCCAACGCCGGCGATGAAGTAATGATAATGACGCAAAACGGCATAACGATCCGCCAAAAAGTTGACGGCATTTCCGTAATAAACCGCAACACGCAAGGCGTCAGATTAGTGAGGTTAGACGAAGGCGACAAGGTGGCCGCCATAGCAAGCGTGGTCAAAGAAGACCCCGACGAAATCTTACCGCAAGACGCAGCAGAAAAAAAATCACAAGAATAATAAAAACAAAGCCCCTTAACTTAAAAGTTAAGGGGCTTTGTTTTTTGTAAATAAGAGCGCAAATAAAAATTTCCGGGGGGATCATGGCTAAAAATGAACTAGTGTATTCCATTGACTTAGGCTCAGGCAGCATGGGAATCTGCGTAAGAATCGGAAAGAAAGTTTTATATTTAATTCTTTAAAAAATTAGTTATGATTTATTCTCATTTAAACCCAGTTCTCTTATTTTTTTTTGATACTTTTTTTGATTTTCATTCAAGCGCTTGCGTTGACATTCTTTTTTTGCGCAATATAGACGGCGGGGATGGTCTCCGACTGGGGCGCCGCAGTTCAAACATTTTCTTTGCATTTCCTCCCCCCTTTTTTTGTTGTTTTCTCGTTTTTCAAAGGCGGGGATTGCTCCCTGCCAGTTGATTTTGTTTAAAACTATTTCTGCGTTTCTTTGCATTTTTTAGTTTCATTTTCAGATAGTTTTTTTTCATCTAATTTTATTGTGTATTTTACCATTTCTCCTCTTGTTTTTTTAGCAAGTTTCTTCCTGCGCTTTTAGCGGCATCGAATATAACAAATCTATTTTTTAGTATCGTTAGAATTTTATGTTCAATCTTTAATCTGCTCTCTTGGACAAGGGTTTAATAAGTTGGCGAATGTCTCTGCTGGGAATCTATCATTAGGCTTTTGATGGCAAAAGGCGGATACCGGATAGAAATACTCCGGCATTTGCAAGCTGTTTATTTTTGTTAAGACTTCGCCTTTTTTCAGAGAGTTTTTGTCAGGAATTTGTTTTTTAAAAATTTAACCGCTGTATTTTTCGTTAGCCAAAGCGTGATATTAAATCAAATCGTGAGGAAACGCTTGCTCAATAATAATCGGGCGCAGCAGCTTTGACGGCTTCAATTAAAGTGTATTCATGACTGCCGATATTTTGCCAGTTTTTTACAGTTTTAAATCCTGCGGCTTTAACGCATTCCTGCATTTCGGCTTGAGCGTACATCTTGCTGTTGCCGTTGGCTATCGCGGTAAAATACAAAGACGTGTGGGTTAAAGAAAGTTTTGCGGCTTCAAACTTTTGAATGTCCCAGAAAGGTTCTAAAATATAAAGTTTTGTCTTTTGCGTCATAACCGCCGCGGCTTTTTTAAGTATAAAAATTATCTGTTCTTTTGAAAAACAATCTAAAAACTGACTCATAAGAACAGCGTCGGGCGGACATTGCTGGTTTTGCGGAAATTGCGTCGTTTTATCAAGAACGTCTATCGGATAAAAAATGCAGTTTTCAACAAAACCGGCGGCAGACAAGTTTGCTTTTGCCGCTTCAAGCTGACGGGGCAAATCGCAAAGAGTCAGACAGCCTTTATAATTTTTTGACAAAAGAGCAAGTTCAAATTTTCCTGTATTGCAGCCTATATCGTAAACGCTTTGCGGATTTTTCTCAAGAATAATTTTGATAACGTCGTTAAACGCGTTGTCGGAATAAAAATGGTCAAAAGCAAACCAACTTTTTTTTACATGCTGCGGCAATTGCGAAAGCCCTTCGTAAACCGTAGGCCAGTTTCCAAAAACTTTTAAGCCTTCAGGTTTGGCGTTCTTAAAAGATTCTTCTAAATAAAACGCGCCCTGATAACATACGTCGTGCACAAAATCCATGTTGACTTTAGTCATTTGATCGTACAAAAAGCATCGAACTATTTTTGTCGTAAAATATTTGCCGTTTTTGTGATCTATAATCTGCGCGCCTGCCGCCGCTTCAAGAAGCGTTGAAACTGCGTAATGGGAAAGATTTAATTTGCTTTCTATTTCAGCCGGAGTAATACCTTCTTTACCGGCATCGTCTAAAACCTTTAAAACGCCCATGTTAAGCATAGCCCTTACCGCTTCAAAAGTAAGAGGAGCAAAAGCGATTTTTTGCGCATAAGATTTTGCATCAGCCATTTTCATTATTTTATTTCCTTTATTAAAATTTTGCGCTAAATGCAGTTCTGAGCAATTTTCATTGCCATTTTCACTGTTTTACTGTTAACATCTGACTCATGGATTACCGGATACAGCAACTTAGCTGCCCCATATAAAAACTCTCAGACTTCGTCTGTTTTATAAAATACAGCCAGTGTCTGTTTTATTTGTATATGTCATTCCTGTGAAAACGGAAATCCATTTTTAATATAAATATAGCTTCTAACATTATTCCTTTTAAAAACGCGATGTAAAAAGAATTTTTAATAACCTTAAAATTCTCTCTTTCGCGGGACAGACTTCGTCTATTTTATAAACAGCCAGCGTCTGTTTTGTCAATCGTTTTTTCACATCCAAATGCTTATTCTTTTAAATATATTATAACAAATCTATTTTTTTAGTACCGTCAGAACTTTATATTTATCAAGCACGTTGTAGAAATTTCAATTCCCGTTCCCGCGAGGGGAGCGACGGTAGATTATTTGACCA
>JAISRM010000296.1 GCA_031273645.1 Endomicrobium sp. | reverse complement strand
TTTCTTTTTACGCCACAAAAAATATGATGACGGGGGAAGGCGGAATGGTTTTAACAAATGACGCCAAAGCCGATAAATACGCAAGACAAATAATAAATCACGGCAGAGACGGCCATTCGACGTTTACGGTTTTGGGATATAATTACAGAATGACAAATCTTGCCGCTTCGATAGGCATAGCCCAGCTTGAGCAGCTTGAAAGCTGGATTGCAAAAAGAATTTCAAACGCCGACAAATATAACGAAGCGTTTAAAAATTTAGATTTTATAAAAACTCCGGTCGTGCCGTTAAAAACGAGACACGTTTTTCATCAATATACCTTAAGAATTGACGAAAAAGAAAGAGAAAATTTTATGCAATATCTCAAAGCCGCCGGAATTTCCTGCGGAGTTTATTACGATTGCGTTCTCTACAAACAGCCTTATTACAAAAAGCTCGGATATAAAGACGGGCTTTGTCCTCAGGCGCAGCAAGCCGCAAAAGAAGTCGTTTCTTTGCCGGTTCACCCGTCTTTATCGGCCTCAGACGTTGAAAAAGTAATAAAAACGGTAAGAAATTATAAAAAATAATAAAATTTTCCGGTAAGCCGTCTAAAGAGCAGGCGCGCGTGACAAAAAGCGCGCCTGTTTTTTTATCGGCGTCATAATTTTGTATAATTATAAAAATATCGGCAAAAAAGTTTGCATGGCAAAAATTAAAGGATATTAAAAATGGCGCAAAAACATTCCGATTCATCGTCTTCATCGTCTGCAAATATTAAGAGCCGTATAAAAACCGCAGTTATAGGCGTAGGCTCGCTTGGACAGCATCATGCAAGGATTCTCGGAGATCACCCCGGTTCTGAACTTAAATATATCGTTGACGCAGATGAAAAACGAGCTTTAAAAATAGCAAACGCGGCCGCAAAAAACTCTCTGCCTATAGCGTTAACAGATTTTACGGGGCTGTTTGGTAAAATCGACGCCGCCGTTATATCCGCTCCGACGCAGTTTCACTACGATATAGCAAAACCTCTTTTAGAAAACGGCATTCACTGCCTTGTTGAAAAACCTTTTACATTAAACATAGAGGAAGCCCAAAATCTTATTGAAATCGCCGAGAAAAAAAATATAGTTTTGCAGGTCGGGCATGTTGAAAGGTTTAATCCCGCAATAATTGCCGCAGCTCCTTTTGTAAACAATCCGAGATTTATCGAGATAAATAGGCTTGGTCCTTATGACCCCAGAACCGCCCATATAGGCGTTGTTTTAGATTTAATGATTCACGACCTTGACATGCTTTTTTATCTTGTAAAAGACAAAGTAATTTCTTTTGAAGCTCACGGAGCAAAAGTAATTTCGCAGACGGAAGATATAGCAAAAGCCAGAATAAAATTTGCTAACGGCTGCGTCGCCGACGTTTCGGCAAGCAGAATAACTTTAGATAAATACAGAAAAATAAGAATTTTTCAAAACGACGCTTATATCTCAGTTGATTATGCGGGAAAAAACCTTAAAATTTATCAAAAAAAAGAGGGGAAAGACAAAATAACTTCTCTCTTTGACATAGACGTAAAAAAACCTAAAATACCTTCCGCCGAACCGTTATTCTACGAATTAGACAACTTTTTAAACAGCGTTGCAGAAGGAAAAAAACCGCTCGTCGCCGGAGAACAGGGCAGAGACGCGGTGGAGCTTGCGCTGCAAATACTTAAAAATATGGTTTTTTAAATCTTTCGCCGACCGATTTTTTTCTGCTAAAACGGCGGCATATACGGACTATAATATTGAATAATAAAATTTTCATTTCAGCCGGAGATCTGTCCGGAGAAATTCACGCGGCAAACCTTGTCAGAGAAATAAAAAAAGCTAATCCGTCATGGCGCATATATGCTTGCGGAGGGGAAAATTTAAAGGCCGCCGCCGACGAATTTATTGAAGACATAGTAAATATAAACGCCTTCGGATTTTTTCCAATCAAACAAGTTTTGTTCTTAAAGAAATTTTTAAAGCGGCTTTTAAAGTTTTTTGAAACGCAAAAGCCCGACAAAATTATTTTAGTTGACTATTATGGTTTTCATATTCACGTGGCTAAAGCCGCAAAAAAACTCGGCATTCCTGTTTATTATTATATAAGCCCTCAGGTGTGGGCTTCAAGACCGGCGCGTATAAAAAAGCTTGCGGCGACGGTAAAAAAAATGCTCGTCATTCTTCCTTTTGAAGAAGAGCTTTACAAAAAAGCCGGTATTGACGCCGTTTTTGTAGGAAATCCCCTCATAGACCGCGTGCCTTACACGGACAAATCTTTGCCTTCAACGCCGCCGTTAATAGGTTTATTTCCGGGAAGCAGAAAGAGCGTAATAAAGAGACATATGCCCATAATTATCAAGACGGCAAAAATTTTAAGAGACAGGTTAAACGCAGATTTTGTAATGTTTACGGCAAACGACAATTTTCATTACGAATTGCCGCAATATATAAAAATTGAACGCAACAACGACTGGGAAATAAGAAAATCTATTGATTTTGCCGTATGTCCGTCTGGCACGGTAAGCCTTGAAAATTCGCTGATGGGAATTCCTATGGCGGTAATGTATAAATTGTCGTATTTTAACTATTTCATCATGAGAATGATAGCGAAAGTAAAATATATTACCATAGCAAATATACTTGCGGACAAATCTATAGTTCCTGAATTTATACAATTTGACGCAAAACCGGAAAAAATAGCGGATTGCGTTATCGCCGGATTAAATAAAGAAACTTACGCCGCTAAAGTTAAGGAATTGTCAGATTTAAGAAAAATGTTAGGAGAAAAAGGCGTCAGCAAAAGAGCAGCCGCCATAATAAGTGGTCAAGGGGACGGGGGTATTGACCACTTTTTAAATTTAATATAAAAACAAAATATGCCAAGACAATCAAGAAAATCATCAGAAGGTAAATATTTTCATATAATGGTGCAAGGCATCGCAAAAGAACATATTTTTTCCGATGATAAAAAGAAAGGTTATTATTTAGCAAGTATTAAAAAAGCAAAAGAAAAACATAATGACGTTTTTGTTCTTGCTTTTTGCGTTATGTCTAATCATGCGCATTTGCTGCTGTCTGCAGAAAATGTTTCCTGCGTTGCAGATTTTATGAGCATTGCTAATGCTGATTATGCTCGTTATTACAATAATGAAAATGACCGAGTAGGGTATGTTTTCAGAGACAGATTTAAAAGCGAAGTTATTGCAAATGAAAAATATTTAATAAATTGCCTCGTTTATATACACAATAATCCCGTAAAAGCCAAAATAGTTAAACATGCCCAAGATTATGGATATTCAAGTTATACAAACTATTTAACAAGACGAGGTCTTGTAGATTTTAACGAGGCTAAAAAATATTATGATATAAGTCCGTCAAATATAAAAGCAATAATGATAGAAAAAAGTTGCAGCGAGTGGATGGAGCATGACGATAAAGATTATGAAAATTATGAAAATGTTTTAGAAGAGCTTGTAAGAAAATATAAGATTTCATCAAATAAAGTAGATTATGATTTAGCGGCAAAGATAGCAAAAGAATTGATAGAAAGAAGTGGGTTGAGCTTAAGGAAAACAGCGGATATATTAGGAGTAGGAAGAGAAAGATTAAGACAAGTATTGTCTGAGAATAAATAAAAAAAGTGGTCAATACCCCCGTCCCCATGACCACTTTAGAGGATGTTTATGAAATTAAGGACACTTTTATTGGTTTGCGGCGCGGCGTTTATTTCGCAAAATCTTTATGCAGGAAGGGCGCCTACGCAGCCTAACAGCTATGACGGCATAGCTCCTACAGCGCGCGCCATGGCAATGGGCGAAGCGGGAGCCGCCCAAATTACGAGCAAAGATTCTTTTTATTATAATTCGTCAGCTTTGGCTTATATGTCGGGCGCCCATGCCGCTTTTTCTGCGGTTATCATGCGCAAAAGCGCGCAGCAGCCCAGCGAAACGGCAAAATTTGATCCTGCAGGACAAGGGCTTACGACGGTATTTTTAATAAAAGATTCCGGCGTTTTGGCATGGCAGGCTCTTTCCGACAATACTATTATAAAGTACAATCCCGACGGAAGCTGGGAGAAAGCCGAAACTTACATAAACGCGATAACTTTTGCCGCAGGACAAAAAAACGATTATGGATTTAGCATAGGTTTAAACCTTACTTATTTATACGGGAAAATAGGGGAATCGCGGCTTGATTCAAACATGAAGCCGTATTCAAATATAGCCTCAGGCAACGGTTTTACATTTGATTTGTCTTTTTTATTTCCCGCGGGAAACGGAATATATTTCGGATTAAATCTTAAAAATATAGCCGGTTTCATGTTCTGGGACGATTACAATACGGAGCAGCTGCCTTTTACGGTAAGAACGGGCGTAGGATATGTTTACAGAGGTCTGGCATTCGACATAGATTATGACAGAAAGTTTTATCGTTTCGGCGATCTTCAGGAAAGCAATTTTTATATGGGAGTTGAACAATACCTCAACTCGTTTATAGTTCTTAGAGCCGGAGTCTCAAGCGATGAAAACTTTACTTCCGATACGATGAAATACTCTTACGGATTAGCTTTCAAATTAAAAGGTTACGAATTCTCTTTTGCAAGCCAGCAGTATAAAATAAATAATTCGGATTTCAGCAAATACGTTTTATCTTTTAACGCATCGGTATCTTAAATGGAAAATCTTGAAAAACTTTTATCTTACGTCAATAAAGAAGACTTGCCTATTATACAAAAGGCATATGATTATTCTTCATGCGCGCACTCGTATCAGACCCGCGCTTCAGGCGAGCCTTATCTTTCTCATCTTGTAAGCGTAGCAGTAAATCTTGCTGAACTTAAAATTGACGCGGTCAGCATTGCCGCCGCGCTTTTGCACGACATTCTTGAAGACACGCTCGTTACCGAGCAGGAACTTACGAAGGAATTTGGCGAAGAGATAGTTTCTCTTGTAAAAGGAGTTACAAAACTTAATAAATATAAATTCAACGACAACATAACGGCTCAGGCGCAAAATTGGAGAAATATGCTTCTTGCAGTAGTTAAAGACATACGCGTAATTATTATAAAGCTGGCCGACAGGCTTCACAATATGCGCACTTTAAAATATCTTTCTGCCGAGAAACAAAAAAACATAGCCGGCGAATCGCTCACTTTATACGCTCCTTTTGCCCACAGGCTTGGAATATATAAGTGGAAAAGCGAACTTGAAGATCTGGCTTTTGAAATACTGCAGCCTGCAGAATACCATCAGATAAAAACGCAGTGGGAAAAAAGAGCCGAAAGCAATACGCAAAACCTTACCGACGTTGAAAATCTGTTAAAAGAAAAACTGCTTCCTTCCTCAATACCGTTTAGAATTACGGCAAGGCCTAAAAATCTCTACGGAATATATAAAAAAATGGAAAGGCAAAACAAACCTTTTTCAGAAATTCAAGATTTGTTCGGTCTGCGCGTAATTACCGATACCGTCGAGAATTGTTATGCCATACTAAGCGTTATAAATTCCGGATTTAATCTTTTGGAAGGCTCTTTTACCGACTATATAAACGTTCCTAAAAGCAATATGTATCAGTCTCTTCATCTTACTATCATTTCAGATAAAAACGTTATAGTTGAAACACAGATAAGAACGGAAGAAATGCATCAGAGAGCAGAATACGGAGTTGCTGCGCATTGGCGCTATAAACGCAGAGTTGAAGGAGACGGGCAAAACGCCAAAGAAGACGCAAAAAATGCCATGGCGGAAAATAAGCTCGACTGGCTTAAACAATTTCTTGAATACCAAAAAGAAACTACCGACTCCGGAGAATTTTTAGACACTTTAAAAACCGAATGCAATTTTGAGCAAATTTTCGTGTTTACTCCTAAAAAAAAGGTCATCAAACTTCCTTTGGGAGCCACAGCTCTTGATTTTGCATACGCCGTTCACTCAGAAATAGGCGATACTTTTATGGGCGCAAAAATCAACGACAAAATGGCGACTATAAACGCAAAGCTCAAAACCGGAGACACATGCGAAATACTCGTCAGAAAAAACATCAAACCAAGCGTTCATTGGCTTGAATACGCGATAACGGCGCAGGCGCGTTCAAGAATAAGAAAATATTTAAGAGAACATTCCGAACAGCAAACGCAAAAATCAGCCTCAAAAAAATAGACGCCCGTTAATTGCGGGCGTCTATTTTTTTAAGATATAGGTTTTAAAACGTATTATACCGCTTTTTTAACTTTATTTGATTTTATGCAGGCGGTGCAGACGTATTCGCGGCTTTTTTTACCGTTAATCAAAATATTTAAGCTCTGCAGATTAGGTCTGAAAAGCCTCTTGGTTGCTCTGTTTGAATGACTTATTGAATTTCCCGACGTCGAACCTTTGCCGCATAATACGCATTTGTAAGACATTGTTTTTATCCCTCCGGAACAGTTGTTTTTGTTGAATTTAAAAATTATATGAAATTATATAATCTTTTGCAAATTTAAATGCAAATTTAAAGCATACGCAATTCTTAGTATTTTTAAAAAAGATATTGTATATATTTGTTTCAAATATTATAATTAATATAGTAAAGCTCATAAACCGCAGGCGCAGGCAAAGGATTTCTCAAATCCAAAGGATTTTATATGAAAGCCAAAAAGGGATTTACATTTGTAGAGCTTGCCATTGTTATCGTAATAGTTACCGTTTTGTCGCTGGCAGCGGTTCCCATTTACAGAGGTTACGTAAGAAGAGCCTATGTTACTGAGGGGAGAATGCTGGTCAACGCGATAATAAAAGCCGAAAGCGCCTATTGTTCGGAAAACGGAACTTATTATCCAATATCTTCGCCCGTAGAATACGACACTGTTTTGGGTATCGACGCAAGAGAAAATTCCTATTTTGATAAGTTTTATGTCGGGGTTTACAATGACGACGGCACTCAGCCAAATCCTCAGGATTATCCTTTGATGACTGTTGTCGCAGAAGGCAGAAGCGGCACATCTATGGCAGGACATTGGGTTGGTCGTTCTGCAAATGTAGCGGGAAGCGCGACATTTAACAGAAACAGCGTTGAAAATCCGGAAGTTTGGAGACCGGATTATACCGGAGCCGTTAAAGACAATCCTTGATGTTCTTAAGATTTTTACAGAGGTCAAATATATGAAATTTTTAATTGCTGAAATATCCGCCGTTTCTTCAAAGATTAACGCTTTCTAATCATGCTTACCGCGCAAACCCAAGTCCAGTACATTAACGGAATAGGTCCTAAAAGAGCTCAGGCTTTAGCGCGCATGGGCATAAGCGCCGCTTTAGATTTGCTTACCCTTTTTCCGTCGCAATATCAGGATAGAACTACAATAATTCCGATATCAAAAGCTTACATGTTTCCTCAGGCCTGCGTTTTTGGCAAAATAGGAAAGTCCTATGAAAGAAGGCTTAGCATGGGGCTTTCTATTTTAGATATTGAAATTTTTGACGATACGGCAATGACTTATGCAAGATTTTTTAGAAAAAAAAATCCTTATTCTAAAGCAGACGTTTTTACTTTGCTGAGAAAAGCTTTTGAATCCGGAAAATACGCCTATATTTACGCAGATGCAAAGTCGGAAATCGGGATTAAATATTTGTCCGTAATCGACTATGAAATTGTTGAATCAAAAACGGACTTGCCGCGGATGTTTAACAAGATAGTTCCCGTTTATCCGCTGTCGGAAGGTCTGACGCAAAAAATAATGCGCAAAACCGTAAAAAGCGCTTTAGAATACGCAGCATCTTTATATCCCGACGTTTCCGACGTTGCGCCCAGCTTTAAAAACATTCCTGAAATGAAATCATGGCAGGCAATACTTGAAATGCATTATCCAAAAACTCTTCAAGACGCCGAAAATGCAAGACGGGCTTTAGCTTTGCAGGAGTTTTTTGTTTTAGAGACGGCTCTTGCCCTTTCAAGAAACGAAATTAAAAAAAACGTAAAGAAGCAAAAGTATGAAATACGCAAATCTCTGCTCAGCGCTTTTAAAAACAATTTGGATTTTGAATTTACAAAGGCGCAGAAAAAATCCATAAACGAAATTTTTGAAGATATGCTCGGACAATACCCGATGAACAGAATGCTTATGGGCGACGTGGGCTGCGGAAAAACCGTCGTGGCTTTAAGCGCTGCGCTTTTGGCCGTTGAAAACGGGTATCAGGTTATGATAGCCGCGCCGACGGAAATTCTTGCCGAACAGCATTATCTTACGATATCTAATATGTTGCGCGGCATCAATGCGGAAATCGTTTTGGCTACGTCATCAACGTTAAGAAACAAGCAGGCAAGAGAAAAAATTCTATCAGATATTAAAAACGGAAAAATCAAAATAATAATAGGCACGCATTCTCTTATGCAAAACAGGGTGGAGTTTAATAATCTCTCTCTTATAATAGTTGACGAACAGCATCGTTTCGGCGTTATGCAGAAATTTGCCGCTTTGGCAAAAGGCGAAACGCCCGACGTTTTAATGATGAGCGCAACGCCTATACCGAGGGCTCTTGCAATGACGGTTTACGGCGAAATGGATATGAGCGTTATAAACGAAGTTCCAAAAGGCAGAACGCCAGTCAAAACTTTTTATGCTCCGGAAAGCGCGGCTTACGAAAAAACTCTTGCGGAATTAAAAGAAGGTTCGCAGGCTTATATCGTCTATCCGCTTATAGACGAGTCCGACAAAACGGCTTTAAAATCTGCCGTATCGGAAGCCGAAAAATTATCCGCGACGATATTTAAAAATTACAAAGTCGGGCTTCTGCACGGGAAAATGAAACCCGGCGAAAAAAACGAAACAATGAAAAAATTCAAAAATAAAGATTACGACGTCTTAATTTCAACTACCGTAATAGAAGTCGGAATAGACGTGCCAAACGCCTCGGTTATGATAATACAGCATGCGGAAAGATTTGGTCTTTCGGCTTTGCATCAGCTGCGCGGCAGAATAGGCAGAGGGAACAAGCAGTCTTTTTGTTTTCTGGCGGGCGGCGCAAAAAGTGAAAATGCAGTCCAAAGGCTTAACATTATGATTAAAACCTGCAACGGTTTTGAAATAGCGGAAGAAGATTTGAAAATGAGGGGACCCGGAGAACTTATAGGAACGCATCAGCACGGTTTTCCGGAATTTAAAGCCGGCGATATAATAAAAGATGCAGATATTATAGACTTCACAAAGAATTTCGCCGCAAAACTTGTCGAGACAGATAAAAAACTTGAAAACCCCAAACATGCCGTTTTAAAAAAACTCATCAAAGAACGTTTTGCAAACAAACTAAAACTAATAAACGTCGGCTGACAGACAGCATGCGCTGTTAAAATAATAAATCAACTTGATAGAAAAATTAAAAAAATATATCATATAGGTCAAAAAACGAGAGGTTGTGATGAAATTATTAGTTACGGGCGGAGCGGGGTTTATCGGTTCAAATTTTATCAGATATATTTTTGAGAAATATCCGTCGTATAAAATAATCAATTATGACAAACTTACCTATGCCGGAAATCCTGACAATTTAAAAGACGTTGAAAACAATCCGCATTACAAATTCATAAAAGGCGATATCTGCGATTTTAAACTTGTTTCTAAACACATCAAAAATGCCGACGCTGTAATTAATTTTGCGGCTGAAACCCACGTTGACCGTTCAATTTTAAATGCCGGCGACTTTATTAAAACCGACGTAAACGGAACTTTTTCTCTTCTTGAAGCCTCAAGAGCCTATAAAATTTCAAAATTCGTGCATATTTCTACCGACGAAGTTTACGGCAGCATTCTAAAGGGATCTTTTAAAGAAACTTCCCCGATAAGCCCAAACAGTCCGTATTCTGCGGCAAAAGCTTCTTCCGATCTGCTTGTGCGTTCTTATTTTCGCACTTACGGACTTCCGGCGGTAATTACAAGATGTTCTAATAATTACGGTCCTTTTCAGTATCCGGAAAAACTTATACCTTTATTTGTTACCAACGCTTTAGACGGCAAAGATCTTCCTTTATACGGAGACGGAAAAAATGTCAGAGACTGGCTTTACGTTATAGACCATTGCCGGGCGATAGACATTGTATTGCATAAAGGCGAAAACGGGGAAGTTTACAATATCGGCGGCGGAGTTGAAATGACAAACATAGACATTACTAAACTTATTCTTAAAATTTTAGGAAAGCCGCAGTCTCTTATAAAAAAAGTTTCCGACAGACCCGGTCATGACAGAAGATACTCCATAGATTGTTCAAAACTGAAAAAACTCGGATACAAACCTTTATATACTTTTGAAAAAGCTTTAAAAGAAACTGTTAAATGGTACGTTGAAAACGAACGCATATGGCGCAGATTAAAAAATTCCGGCTTTGACAAGTATTACAAACTTCAATATAAAAAATAAATCATGTTTCTTTTTAATAAAAACGGAAAATCTTCAGGACAGGCTCTGGCGGAGGCGGCGTTAATTGCTCCTCTTATAGTATTTTTTTTGTTTACGGTTATCTGGTTTGCGCGCATTATGCTTACGTGGCAGCAGCTTACAAGCGCCGCAAGATACGGAATGGATTTAATTTCATACACGCCTTTTAGCAAAAACGTTATAAAACAAGAAATAACCAATTATCTTTGCAATGATAAAACTATCGGCAGAATTCTTGACCCGCAAAATCTTGATATTGACGTGAAAATACATGACGCAAAAAAAATAAACACAACTTTTGAGTTTGAAAACATATCTTCTTTTAATCCTCTCAAAATTGTTGATGAAGTTAAAGATCTGTTTGCGTTGACGGCGGAAAAATCTTATGTTGAAGTTTCGTATAAATACCGCGCTCCTGCAGCGCTGAGAGCTGCGGGAAGAGAAGAATTTAAAATAAAAGCCCGTTGCGAAGTATTGTCCGGAACAGGAAGTTACGGCGCTCAGGAACGGGAAAAATAATAAAAAGGAGAAGAGAAATGTTTGATTTCAGATGGCTGAAACGCAACAAAGGGCAAGGGATGGTAGAGTATATTTTGATTGTGGCGGTAGTGGTAGGCATAGTTTTTGCGGCTTATAAATTGATGGGTGAAAAAGTAGCAGAAAAATTTGGAGACGCCACGACTACAATAGCAGATGCTTAGTATAAACTCTAACGCTATATTTGGATAACATAACTATGAAAAAAACAATCTTATTATCCGCGCTTTTTTCTATCGCCGCGTCTTTTTTTGCCTACTCTTATTTATCCGGCATTGAAGCCAAATATAAAACAATGGCCGAGCCGGTTTCTGCAGTGGTCGCAAAAAAGCGCATTACGCCGGGCATCGTGATTAAAAAAGAAATGCTTGAAGAAAAACTTGTTCCTAAAGAATACGCGCAGCCAAAATCATTTTCAAAAGCCGGCTCGCTGTTTTCAAAAGACTCAGAGGGTTTGTATTCGGCTTTGGTTACAATAGAAGCCGGAGAACAAATACTTGCCACAAAAGTTTCGCGTATAGACGAAGAAAGCGGAATAGCCAATATTATTCCGCAGGGACAAAAAGCGCTTGCCGTAAATTTTGACAATACGAGCGCAAAGGTTATCGCGCCGGGTTCAAGGATCGACGTTTTAAGCATTATTGAATACGCCGATAACAACAAGCAAATTCATGAAGCCGTTTACATGGTGGCTCAGGATATTCTCGTTTTGTTTTCCGGCGGAAAGTACATAGGCGCTCCAAAGAAAAAAAATGACGATTCTTCGCAGGAAAACGACGGCATAATAACGCTGTCGGTAACCGTTGAACAGGCTCAGACTATTTTGCTTGCGGGCGAGAGGGGAAAACTAAAATACATTATTCGTCCTGCGGGAGACGTTCAAAAACACGACGTAAAGCCTTTAAAAATTTCCGATATAATAAAAGATATTTCGCTCACGGCGCCGCAAACGCGTTATTCTAAAGATTCCGGACGTTCCCAGAAAGAAGTTTTAGAATTTATAACTAAATACGCCGCGTCTTCAAACAGGTAAAAAATGTTTTTAATAGCCCCCAGCTGCGACGTTTTAAAAAGAGCCGTTATCGCAAACGGACTTTCGTCAATATCTTCAATACGCGCAAAAGAAAACATAATAATTGATTTTTCCGTAGTTTCGACGGAAGCTTTCTGGTCTGTTTACAAAAACGGAATGAAATATATTGAAGATATTTTTCCGGTATTGCCGGCTTTAAATCCGAAAATGCTGAAAAGCTTTCTCTCGCCGGGAACTGCGGATTTAGTTTTGGGGCTTAAAAACAAAAAACTTAAAGAGCTTGACCATGAAAGCGTTTTGTATCTTATAAACGCTCTTTCGCAAGGCTACGAAAGCGTTTTTGTAATTTTACCCGACGATATAAGCGGAAATCTTTTGTTTCTGGTCAAAAATTCAACCGCAGTTTTATTTCCGTTTTTATCAGACTCCATTTCTTCAAAAAACGCCGTTTCAATTTATGAAACTATTTTGTCGGCTTCAAATTGTCAGCTGAACTCAATTCCTTTAAAGCTCGATCTCGGCTACGAATTTCATTCCGATAAAATATTAAGCAATTACGAGCTCTTTAAAAATCCGATTTCCGCAGCTTTTAGCCCTTATGTTCAGGAACAAATTCTCTCTCCCAAATATTCCTACAGGGACAAAACAAATTCTATAGTAAAAGCTCTAAGCGCCGTTCTTGAAAAGCCTTGCGCAAAAGCTGCGGAAATTTCTCCGGAGAATTATTTTCAAAAAGAAGACGTTTACGTTCAGCTGAGGGATAAAATTTATTCCGAACTTGTTGAAAAAATGAAAGAGTTTTCAGATGAAGCCGATCCGGAAAAACTCAAACGGCACGCGCGTTCAAAAATAGAAGAAATACTTAAGCGCTTAGATTTAAAGCTTGCGCAAAATACGGCCGAACGTCTTTATAAAGATCTTTGCGACGACGTGGCCGGGCTTGGCATTCTTGAAGATTTTCTTAAAGATCCTCAAATTACCGAAATAATGGTAAACGGTCCGGATATGATTTATATTGAAAAGGCCGGAAAACTCACGCTTTCAAACGCGTCTTTTTCAGATGAAAAACGGCTGAAAACCGTTATAGACAGAATAGTTTCGCAGATAGGAAGGCACATAGACGAATCTTCCCCGATAGTCGATGCAAGGCTTAAAGACGGCTCGAGGGTCAACGCGGTTATAAGACCGATTTCTCTTGTCGGTCCGGTTTTAACTATCAGAAAATTTTTAAAAAGCAAACTTTCTCCGTCTCAGCTTATATCTTCGTCAAGCATAAGTTATGAAATGACGGAATTTTTAAAAGCGGCGGTTCTTTTAAAAAGAAACATCATAATTTCCGGCGGAACAGGCACGGGAAAAACGACTCTTTTAAACGCCGTGTCTTCTTTTATACCGGAAAACGAAAGGCTTGTTACGATTGAAGATTCGGCGGAACTTCAGCTTCAGCAAAAGCACGTCGTAAGGCTTGAAAGCCGCCCTAAATCAACCGAAGGAAGCGGCGAGATAACGATAAGAAGGCTCGTCGTAAACGCTTTAAGAATGCGTCCGGACAGAATAATAGTCGGCGAATGCCGCGCAGGCGAAGCCCTCGACATGCTTCAGGCTATGACTACGGGGCATGAAGGCAGCATGTCGACGGTTCACGCAAATTCCGCAAAAGACGCCGTGTCAAGATTTGTTACAATGGTTTTGATGTCAGGAGCAGATTTGCCCGAGCGTTCCATTATAGCGCAAATAGCTTCGGCGGTAAACGTAATAGCGCAGCTTACCCGTTACGGCGACGGAACAAGAAAAATATCTTCAATATCCGTTCTTAATCTTACCGGCGACGACAAAATTTACGAAGTCATTCCGGTTTTTGAGTTTAAAACGCAAAGCGTTGAAAACGGCGTGCAAAAAGGCGTTTTTAAAGCGTCGGGATATATTCCTGATTTTATAAAAAAAGCGTCGGAGCGGGGAATAGAAGTTGATACAAAAATTTTTAACGTATAATACGGAAATAAAATGAATACTTCAATTTTTAATTTATTATTTTTAATATCTGCGGCGGCGGCCGTCTTTTGTTTTATTTTTTACGCAGCCAATTTAATTGCAAATAAAAAGAAATCGGAAAATAATAAGGAAAACCCGTCAAAAATAAATTTTAAAACCCTGCCTGCTCTTAAAAAAAGATTTTTATTTTCATTTATCATTTTTTTTATCATATCAATAATTATCCAAAACCTTATTTTTGCTTTTATAGCGGCCGTTTTATACGCCTACTTTGATTGGTATGTTCAAGACAGAAAATTAAAGAAACGCATGGAGCTGATAGACAAGCAGGTTATAGAAGCGCTTACGGTCATTAAAAATTCAGTGCAATCAGGGCAATCGATACAGGCGGCTATGGGCATTGCTTACGAAGAATTAAAAGAACCCGTTAAAAGCGAATTTGAAACAATTTCCAAAAACCTCGCCTTAGGCGTTAATTTCGACGAAGTGTTAAAGAAAGCCGCAGAAAATTCTTTAAGCAAAGAGTTTCGTTTAATGATAGACACGATAAAGCTTTCAAAAGATTCCGGCTCAAGCCTTTCAGGCGTTTTTGACAGAATTATCGACGCAACTTCGCAAAGAATATCCATACAATTAAAAATAAACGCTTTGACCGCGCAGGGAAGAATGTCGGGAAATATCGTAAGCCTTATGCCTTTTATAGTCGTGCTTATGATGTATCTTATAGATCCCGATATGATAAAATCTCTTTTTGTTACTTTTGTAGGAAACGTTTTGCTTTTGATAAGCGTCATACTGGTTCTTACCGGTTCTTTTGTAATAAGAAAAATGACGGAAATAGATTTTTAAGGATATATTTATGCATTTAATTTTATTTTGTCTGTTTGCGGCTTTAGCCGTTTTTTTCATAACGCGTTTAGCCGTCGGAGGCATTGACCGCATTGAGGCGGAAGGCAAAATCCACGACGCTGTTGAAAAGAAAAAGAGCAAAAGTTTTATAACTCCGGCAGTCTTGGGTTTAGCAGGTAAAACCGGATTCATATTTTCAAAAATAAAAAACAAACAATTCGTTTCGGCAATGAAAAAGTTAGAATCAAATTTTAAATCCGCCGGCGGCATTTATGAAAAATTCAATCCTTATCAATTTCTATCCTTATGCATATTTTCAATGTTTGCCGGAATGGCTTTTTGCGCCGCCTTTATAAGCTCAGCCGTTATTGCGCTTCTTCTTGCGGCGATTCTTTTCTTTTATCTTCCGATAATCAAACTTAAAGAAGCCGTCAAGAAAAGAAAAGAATTAATATTTAAACAATTGCCCGACACCGCCGACCTGCTTTCCATAACGCTTGAAGCCGGTTCGGATTTTTTTAAAGCGGCCGAAAGGGTTTCAGATATACTTAAAGGTCCGTTATCCGACGATTTTAAAAGCGCGCTGGCAAAAATTTCTCTCGGATACGATAAAAAAACAGCTCTTGCGGAAATTTCTTCTAAAACAAATCTTGAACAGCTCTCTTTTTTTGTAAGAACAATAAATATGGCTCTTGACTCCGGCGCGGGAATGTCGGACACTTTAAAGAGGCTTGCTTTGCAGCTTAGAAACGAAAGAGCTTCCGCAGCCGAAAAAAAAGCTCAGGAAGCTCCGGTAAAAATTCTTATACCGCTGGTGCTTTTAATATTTCCCACGATGTTTATAGTTATTTTCGGACCGATTGCCATTAATCTTATGCGTACGGGCGGATTTTAATCGGCCTCCGCATCGGCGTTTTTACCTGCATTAACAAAATTTTGCCGTTTCTTTATACCGGCGGGAAATTATAAAAGAGGAGAAAGCAAATGAGGAAACCGCAATTGTTTTTTGTTTTATGCTGTTTTATTTTTCTTGCCGCCTTTGCCTGCGGCTGCGGAAGCGGCAATATTTTTTCGTGGGCGCACAATTCCGGAAGCGGAAATTACGAAGATTTGATGTCTGATGCAGATTCTTCTATGAGTAAAAAAGATTTTGCAAAAGCCGCGCAGTATTACGAAAAGGCTTTAGACAAACAGCCCTATTCTAATGACGCGATGAAAGGCTATGCATCCGCTTTGTTTAACGACGCGATTTCCGATAAAATCGGCGACATAATAAACAGCGTGCTGCAAGCAGATTCGGCTTCCGCAGAGTCTGTCTTTGACATTTTTCAAGACAGGAACGTCGCCGAAAAATTGCATGAAGCCACAGACAAAATGATTGATAAAGGCATATATCAAAACGCCATCGCAAGCAATGATGCGGAACTGCTTTTAGACTCTGCTCTTGCGCAGCTTTTTGACATTATTTTAGATATTTTTGACACAGAAGCCGGAAGAATGGTAGATATGAATCTTGTTGACGGAGATTATGAATTTTCTGTTTCCGGACCTCTTTCCCAGCAGGCAAAAGACGAACTTAAAAATGTTCTTGAAGACTTGCTTTCTCCGCAAAACGATGCGCTCGACAATCTTTCTTCAACGATAGGGGCTTTGGCGGCAAAATTAAACGCCGAAGGTTCAAACGATTTTGTAAATGAAATGCAAAAGCAAATCAACAGTCTTAAAGGAAATTCCGGAGCTATAAAGAATCTTTTAGACCTTGTGGATTCATTATAATAAAACGAGAGGGATTTAAGTGAAAAAAATATTTTTAGCCGCATTTTTAACCGCTTTTGCTTTTTCTTGGGTATTTGCAGAAATCCAAACAAAAGATGACAAAGCTTTTATAAAAGGTTTAAGACCTATGGGAATGGGCGGCGCTTTTATTGCCGTTTCAGACGACGATAACGCTTTTTTTTATAATCCCGCGGGAATTTCGCAAAGAGAGAGTTTTCTTCTTAGCATACCGCTTCCGCCTTTTATCATAACGGCGGGAGTTGATTTGGAAAGTTTTGAAATGGCGGAATTTATTAATGACAATTACGACGATCTTCAAAATTTTAACGATTTATACGACAGCGGCCAAGCCGGAGATCTTATACAAAAGATTAACGATAAAGTAGTCGGAAAAACGACAAATATTTATCTTTCTCTTTTAAATCCGTCTTATATTTCGGGAAAAATTAAGGCTGGCGGCGAAAATTATTTTAATTTCGGAATTGGTGTTTTTGACTATATAAATATAGACGCCGGTTTTAAGCACGGAATGCCCGTGCCGGCGGTATATTACAAAGCTCAGGCTACGGCGGTGATTCCTGTTCCTGTTTCCTATAAAATAAATTCTCTTGAAAAAATAGGTTTGCCGGGAAGTTTGTCGGTCGGTATAAATTTTAAATATATTTTAAGAGCAAAAGCGACGGACAGAGTTTCTCTTGCCGAGCTTACAAACGAAGACGCTTACGAGTTTCCGGCATATCTTGGCAAGGGTTTTGGCGCCGATATCGGAGCTATTTATCACTTTAATCCCAGATGGAATTTCGGGCTGCAGATAAGCGATATTTTTGCAACGTCGCTTAAATATGAAAATCTTAAAGTAAACGATTCCGCCGT
>JAISRM010000242.1 GCA_031273645.1 Endomicrobium sp. | reverse complement strand
ACCAAAGCGTTGTCGGAATTTGCGGAAATATTTATATTTTGATTCCCTGTTTTATTTGATTTTTGATTAATTTTTGAATTATTTACTGTAGTTTTTGCAGTTAAATCAAAATCGCTGAGATTAACTCCTCCGGCGATAGAAATGCCTTCGCCGTTATCATCTCCGACAGAAACGACCCTTATCCAATTATTGAAAAAATCATCGCCTAAATCTGAAATAGCTTCGTCTATTTGCCTCTTCACAACCCCTTCAACTGTGGGCGCGATAAGATCCGTAGCGTCTATAAACGGGATAAAAGCATTATTCCCTTTTATTGTTTTAACATCGTCAAGCCACGTGCCAAGTTTATCTTTCACGGGGATATTTTGTTCAGACTTTATATTTATATTATTGCCGGCATCTAAAGACGAATTATCTACTAAAACGCTTGCATCCTCTTTATAATTGGCGCTTAATACCGCGCCAATACCGCTGAATTCGGTATTGCCTTCTATTTCTACGGCAACATCGTTTTCTATAGCTTTTTGTATTGTCTTTGCGCTTATATTTATATCTTTTTCCGCGCTTAATTCCGAAGAAGATAAAATATTTACAGATGCGTTATTTGAATGTTCAAGTATTGAGACGGCGGCTCCTATTGCAATCCCGTCATCTTCGTTGTTACCATTACCTGTATTTTCACCGCCGTCATTTTTAAAATTCTTTAAAAAAGCTGAAATCTTTTCATAGTATTGGCTGCCTTTATCAAAATATTTTTTTACTTCATCATATTTTACTCCTATCCGTTTTTCAAGAATTGGTCCCTTTACCCAATTAACAGCTCCATCTATCGCAAGACCAACAAGCCCTTCTCTTAATTTATCTCCGGCTGTTACCGCTTCCTTGCCATCTTTAGGTTCTTCAATTACCCAACCGTCAAGGTTAATACCAAAAGCATTTGAATTAAGCCAACCATCCAAGAAGTTAGATACATAAGGTTTAGCCTCCTTAGAATATTCCTTAATATAGTCATCTAATTTAGGATATTTCGGTTCGTCAGTTTCCTGTCCGTTAACAACAGTTACTTCTGTTTTGTCTCTCGTATTATCAACAATAGAATTTACATTGATATTATCTGCAACTATATTTGTTCCATTAAGCGTAACATCAGATTCAATATTTGAAGTACTATAACTTCCTGCAACGCCTATGCTTGCCGGATTTGCCGATATTGAATTTGCAATAACAGAACTGTCTTTAGTTGTTTTGCCTGTTATAGAAACGTCTTTTTTTGACTCTATTTTTACGCTGTCCGATAAACTGACGGACGTTTTGGCGTCGATTGAAGAAACGGCGGCGACAGCATTGCCGTTTATGCCTGACATTAAAAGCGGTTTACCTGCAGCTTTTGTAATATTTTTTATTGATGTATCCGCATTTATGTTTACATTTCCTTCGCTGTTTATATCCAAATTATCAAGAATAAGATTATTGTCAAATATGCTGTTGCCATAAACAAAACTTATTCCGTTTGCATTTGAGCTTTGTTCCGCTGCTGCAAAAGTCATAAGGCTATTTATAGTTAAATCTTTTCCGTTTATTATTTCAGCGCCGTCAACAACAACGTTTGACGCATCATTACTTTGAAAATATATCGACGCAATTGCAAAAGCATCGGCTTTTGAAGAAGCATTTTTCTTCGCGGCAGAAGCTTCTACTTTGTTTTTATTTTCAGTTAATTTAGACTCTATATTGATATTTGCTCCAGACTCTAACCTGCCTGAAACATCAATACTGTTATTTGACTGAGACGCGTTTAACAATAACGCTGCTCCAAAAACAGAATCATCTGCAACTTTTGATTCGGTTTTTATAGACATATTTTTATTTATATCATTTGCAATTGCTATGTTGTTGCCCGCTTTTATCTCGGCTTCTGTTTTGACAGATGTATCGCTATTAATCAAACCTGCTGCAATGGTTATAGCCATCGGACTCTGGCTATCGTCTTCTTCCTTATTCTTAGTCTCAGAATCGGCAATAGCTTCAATACTTGAATTAATCGTAGATTTTGCCGTAATATTAACATCATTACCTGCAAATAAGGCAGTATCTCCTATATTTATTTTAGACGCTGAATTATTTATCCCTAATGCCAAACTTAAACCTTTAGATTCTGCTTTCATTGCTGTTGTTGACACAACTTCAGATTTTATATTTAAATTATTATCAGCCTTAATGACAGCAAGTGAACCGATATTGACTTCAGCTTGAACGGAAGATGAAGCCAACCCGGCGTCAATCATTGATATTATGTCGCCCACAATACCGCCTACCCCGCCAATAAGACCGATAACGGAAAACAAAGTATTTATATCTAAAGGTATGTCATTAAATAACGTTCCTGTCCTCCACCAATCGCTATCCGTAAGTCTAAGGTTAGATATGTTTTCAAAAAACGCGCTCGGGTTCTTAACTATATCCTCAGGATGATCGATAAGGCTATTAACCTCAGAAGAAAATATATCTTTAAAACCTCCGAAATCTTTAAGTTTCTTGTAATCATAGTTGTTAGAAGCTTTTGCCGTTATACTAATATCATTTCCTGATATATCTGCTTTACCTATATTTACTATTGCTTCTCGTTTTGCAATGAAAGCCCCGCCTTCTTTTTCATCCATTCCCGCTTTTTCATCTGCAATATTTAAATATCTTAAATCGTCATTTTTTACTCCGGTATCATAAGCTCTTATATCTATATCTCCTGCTTTTTGAAAACCGTTGGAATCGTCTTTAACTGATTTAATTACAGCGCCATCGTCAATATTAATGTCTTTAGCGGTAATTAATATTTTTCCGCCTATATTCTTAATCTCTACAGAAGGAACATCATCCAAATTAACAATATCCGCCGCATTAATTGCTTTCAGAGTATTAAGTTGCGCGTCATTTCCCGAGATATCAACCGCCGCGCCGTGTATATTAATGCCGTAATATGCGTTTATTTTCCCCTTTACGGAAATATTTCCGTTTGCGTTTATAGGAATATCGCCCTGAAAAATAGCTTTAATAAAATTATCGGTTTGAAAATCGCTTTCTCCAAATCTTTCAAATACGTCATCTATATATTTTTTAGAAGGCGCGGCAAGCGTCAATGCCCCGACATTTACTATTCCGGTAGCTCCTATCGCTATGCCATTTGGGTTTAAGAAAAATACATTCCCGCCTATTTTACCGTTTCTATATGAATTTAGAGTTCCGTCTATAAAACTTTTATTGCTGCCGGTTACTATGTTTACAAGATTATCAGCTTCTGTCGGAAGGTGAAGATTTGCCGTATCGCCATATCCTAAATCAAAATTTGTAAAAGCGTTAAATCCTGTTTTGTTCTTAACCGTGTCTGTATTTACATCCCATGAATTTCCTGTCTGAACAACAGTTGTTGCGGTTTTTGAAGTGTCAGGCGTAATATTTGTAACAACCTGCGCCAACCCCGTTTGCGCAAAAACAAAAGCCAGCCCCGCCGCAACCGCAATGATTTTCTTTTTCATTTTAGCCTCTTTTTCATATTTTGTATCCCATTATCAAAGCCCATTTTGTATACGTCCATTCTTCATATTCCCGCATCGTTAAATACATATCAAAATCAATTCCCATAATAATACCGTTTTTAAATTCATATCCCAGCCCGACGCTTGCATAAACAGGATATTTTATTTCATCATCTCTTTGAGTTATTTTAAATTCATATAAATTGAAACCCAAAGCAAATTTTAAGTATGCTCCATATGTGTCGGATTTTGCAAAAGGATACCATGTGCATATCATATATATAGGCACAAAATTAATAGGAGCGTCGTCATAATACCTGCCGTCATTGATATGCGCAAACTGCACGCCAAGCCCAAGTTCTAAATTTTCCACTTCTTTAAGCGCCGACGATGCAGACTCCATTGCCAATGTAAAGCCTGACCTGATCGGCATTGAATAATCGGAATCATAAGCGATATATAAACTGCCGCCTAAATCACAACTTAGCTTTAGTTTAAAATATCTTTTAAACGGCTTTTCATAGCCATTTTCACTGTAGCCGTCGTATTCATTTTCGCTTTCATTTTCATTATAATAATAAGAACCCGCATCTTCCTCAATTTGTATTATTTCTACGCTCTTTTTTTTGTTGCTATGCTTTTTCTTCAAACTGTCTTTTTCCTTAGAATCTCTATGTTTTTTATTATGTTTCTTATCGCGTTTATCATCTGAGGAGCTTTCTTTTTTTCTATCCTTTTTTCTTATCTCTTTTTTTGATTCGCCAGACGATATATTTTCTTTATCTTCCCTATCGCGTTCTTTTTTATCACGACTTTCCCTTCCATCTTTCGAAGAGCTTTCTTTTTTTCTATCTTTTTTTCTTATCTCTTTTTTTGATTCTCCAGACGATATATTTTCTTTATCTTCTCTATCGCGTTCTTTTTTATCACGACTTTCTCTTCCATCTTTCTTGGCTGCGTAATAAGACCTTGTTTCAGCGCTTGTATTCTCAATTCCGTCTTTGTTGTTTTCACGCGTCCTTGCCGAAACATAAGAAAGACTGCCAAACACAAATATTACAAATAATACAAAAGATATTTTTTTCATTTGTCCCTCTAAACGCAAATTTTTTCATCACCCTAAACAAGATTAGCTTGGAATTTGTCCGACGAAAGCCGGCATCCGTTTTTACTGCAAAATTTTTATTTTCATTTGGTCTTTTAACTGCAGCGACAAAAACTAATTAAATTTTTCCATGTATAGAAAACAGTAAAGTTATCTTATCATTTTCATAATATTTATGTTCATATAAAGGGAACGCGCATACCAAATTTGTTTCAAAATGTCTAAACAATCCGAATTTTATTCCTATGCCGCAGCTATACAGCATATTTGAATAACCGTCCGGAAGATTTGCATTTTTATCAGGAAAAACGTTTCCAAAATCAAAAAATGCATAAATTTTATTAAAATTCAATCGTTTCCATTTGATTAAACCTATATCATAAATTAATTCAAGATTTGTATTCACTCCGTCTTTTGCCGTCAGCATTCCTTCCCTGTATCCTCTTACGCTGTTTATTCCTCCTATAGAAAAATACTCGGAAGACGGGGCTTTATCAAATATCAATTGTCCTTTTATTTTTAAATTTAGCGAAAAATTATACGGCAAACTTTTATATCCTTCTCCGTAATACGCCAATTTCTCAAATATATTCTCTCCCTCTATAATCTTTGCTCCCTGCGCATATGACAGCATGTTAAACGCGTATCCGCCGTTAAAAAGCAATGTATTGTCTGCGCTTAAAGATAATGTATCGGTTTTTGTATCCTGCGTTTTAAAATCGGACACAAAACTTACTCCGTGTTTTGAAGCAGCGTTAAACGTTACATTTGTAACCGTTTTTTCTCTTATAAAAAACGGCTTTTTTACATATATGTACGCATTATAAAAACTTCCTTTTACATCCAACGGCTTTAAGCCTCCGTTGACTATATATGTGTCAGAATAATCAAAGCCTGCGCCGACTCTGGCGTTAAAGAAAGGTTCGGGAATTTCGTAAGAGGCATACGCCGCATTTGAACCTTCCGAAAACACGCCTCCCGCATTAAAAATATCTCTGTATTTAGTTATGCTTTTTATCGATCCATATCCTGCGTATCTTATTTTTCCCGTTTCTTCCTGCCCTGCATTATCAGTAAAAATGCTTAAAGAATATCTTTGAGGCTCGTCTATAATTATATCCACTACGCTTGAGCCGAACACCTCTCCCGGCGACAGCGCTATTCTCGCCTTTGCGTCGTTTGAAGCGTTAAAGTTCATTATTTCTTTATCCGTTACATTTGCGTTAAAATTATCTGTCTTGCCAAAATCTATATACCTCTTTATATACTTTTCGCTCGTGCTTTTATTGCCGCTTACTTGCGCTTTGCTTATCACTCCTTCTATTATTGATATAAACAGCGTTCCCGACGTAATGTCCTGCTCTTT